>JAUNXW010000011.1 GCA_030539595.1 Methanocorpusculum sp.
ACTGAATCAGCCCAAACTTGTTTATGATAATGTTTACAAACTGACTACTGAACAGACTTTAAAAGATGTGGAAGACCTGTTCAAATTTTCAGTTTTAAATGCCCTGTCGGATACATTTGAACGCGTTAACAGCGGATACTATAATTCATATATTTATATTCTTGATATGGACGGAAAAATCGTTTCTTCAAGCGAAAACAATACAATTGGTGTGAATTATTTAAACAGTCGCGGAGCTTACGGTTATTCATACATCAGTTCGATGATTTATTCTGCTCAGCAGGGAGGAGGATATGTGTATTACATGTATCCTGTTGACGGTTCGTTCAGAGCAGAGGCTTCACAATACAGTCTTGGATATATCATGCCCATAAATAATGATTATTTCATTTTTGGAAGATTTTCTGGCGATGAAGACGCTCAGCCTATAGATTACAGCATAAGGTCTGATTCAAGTTCAGTTGCCCGTGAAATTATCAATCAGGTGAGTTTGAAGGGTATAGATTCGATTATTTATGAGATTAATTCAGACCCGGAAAATGCTCAGGAAAAGTTTGTTCCAAATCTCACGACAAATGTCGAGGATATTGCAGTTATAGACATGCACGGAAATCTTTATGCATCCGTGTATAATCCTACTTTGGTGGGTGAGTCTCTGACAAGCCATACTGATGTTTACGGTACTTCTATTATCCGTAAACTCATTATGCACGCGAAAAATGGGGGTGGATTTATGTCTGATTTAACTCAGTCGAAAGATAGGGGGGGTTATGTCGATTTATGGCTTATATGTGTAGAGCCTGTGGATAATAATTATTTCATTACAACTGCGGCAATTATTGGAACATATGAGGATGTCCTGACGCCTTATTTGAAAAAGTGAAGTGAGTTGTTCTTTTTTGTGTATAATAGGCGGAGAATGATATAAGTACGGGTGGATTTTGTTACACCACGAAAACCAAACAAAAACTTAGACAAGCTCCATATGAATTTGCCCGCAAGAGAAAAACATTTTACAAAGAAGAGCATATTATAACCTATGTGCAACATTAAAGGAACAAAAACCGAAAAGAATCTTGAGTTTGCATTTGCGGGAGAATCTCAGGCAAGAAACAAGTACACCTACTTCGCCTCAAAAGCAAGAAAAGAAGGCTACAATATTATTGCAGACATCTTTGAAGAGACAGCAAACAACGAAAAAGAACACGCGAAACTCTGGTTCAAACTCTTAAACGGCGGAGAGGTAAAAGGCACAGCCGAAAACCTCAAGGCAGCCGCAGCAGGAGAACACGAAGAGTGGACAGAAATGTATGCGGGCTTTGCAAAAGAGGCAAGAGCAGAAGGTTTTGACCACATCGCAGAACTCTTTGAAGGCGTTGCAAAAATCGAAAAAGCGCATGAAGAGAGATACTTAAAACTCCTCGAAAACGTCAAGGCAGGAAAAGTATTCGAAGCCGACGGCGTTGTAGTCTGGAAATGCGCAAACTGCGGTCATCTCCACGTTGGAAAGACAGCACCTGAAATCTGTCCTGTATGTTCACACCCGAAGGCATACTTCCAGATTAGAGCAGTCAACTACTAATCTATTTTTTATTTTTTATCTTCAACGCCAGATTGAGCAATTCTGAAATCCCAGATTCTTCCTTCCGGCTGTGAACGGTGTTTTGAGATTACGGCGCGTCTGAATCCTTCGTGTTTCTCGATTTTAATAATTGCCTTTGAGATATGAGATAAATTTGTTCCTCCAAGACCTTTCAGTCTGCCTCTTTCAATATCCATGAAGACCTGATTCGTGATAATTACCGGGACATCATATTTTTTTGAAATTCCAAGAAGCGTCATCATTTGTTGAGAAAGCATTGACAAAGCGTCCTTTGTCTCCATATTTTCAACTCTGTAAAGAGCTGTAGCCGAATCAAGAATTATTAATGATGCAGTCCCCGACTTTACGAGATTTTCAGACTCTGAAATCATCATTCCCTGCTCGGCAAAAGTCGCGGGCTCGACGATATACATCTGTTTCGCATACTCTTCCGTATTATCACCCGCTATCTGCGAAAATCTCTCTACGGAAAATCCTTCGGTGTCAATATAAACCACACCTTTTCCGCGAGAAGCTGTTTCAACCGCACAGACAAGACAAAGAGTACTTTTTCCACAGCCCGCTTCACCGAAAAACTGCGTAATCATTTTCGGTTCAAGCCCGCCGCCGAGCAGTTCGTCAAGACCTGATGAACCTGTTGAAACTTTTTTTACGACCTCTTCCATGCTTCCTCTTCTATAATGCGCTTGATGTCTTTAACCGGCACTGAACTTGCTTCGGCTATTTTTTTGCAGTCTTCAAACTCCGCTTTTTTGGAGTAAACAGAGCCGTCGATTAGCGCAGACTTAACATCTGCTGTATAAACGCGGTCATTGATTACAACCGTCTCGGTTGAAATATTTCTGTCGGCAACAAATCTGTGAACCATTGGAGTGCATCTTATCCCAAGGCTTCCTGTTTCACGCGCTAAAATCTTGGCAAATCTTACAGAATCTTTCGGCAGGCACACAACTCTTATGAGATAACCCGCTCTGCCTTTTTTCATCAGAATGGGAACAAGGGATGCGTCTCTTGCTCCATCAGTCAGCATTTTTGAGATTGTATTTTCAAGGACTTCTCCGGAAACGTCGTCGACGTTTGTTTCGAGAACATCAACGTATGATTCTGAATCCGAATCAACCACATATGTGCAGAGAATATTAGGATGGTCTGTTGGATTTCTTGTTCCCGCGCCGACACCTGTTTTAATTAAGCGCCCTGTATTTTCTGAGCATCCGAAGGATTCAGCAAATTCAGACAGCAATGCCGCTCCTGTGGGTGTGCATAATTCCCCATCGAACGAGTCAAAACTGACTTTCAGTGTCGATGACTCAAGGATTTTTTTGACGGCTGGAACAGGAACATTCATAATTCCGTGCGAGCATTTTATTGTACCGCTTCCCAAAGCAAGAGGTCTGATAAATATTTTATCGATTCCAAGCGACAAAAACGCTGTGCATGAGCCTAAAACATCTGCGATTGCGTCATCCGCTCCGACTTCATGAAAGTGAACGTGTTCGTTTTCGTGAACTGCTGATTCGGCTTTTTGTATTCTTGAAAATACCCGCTTTGCGAGTTTTTTTGCATTTTCAGGCGCGTCCGCCGATTCGATTATTTTAAAGACTTCATCTATTGTGCGGGTTGTTTTTTCGGTTTCGGTTTTTATGTAGACAGCTGAAATACCGCAGCGTTCAACCGATGAGATTACCGGTTTTGAAACTGTTGATACAGCTTTGAGAACTGCGGCTGTATCTGCTCCTAAAGAGAGAAGTGAACCTAGAATCATATCTCCGGCAGCTCCAAAAGATGGATCAATTATCAGCAGATGCATATTGGTTTATTATTGGTTGTGGGCGTGAATAAACATGAGTGTTTTGTTGACAGGAGGTGCGTTTCGTTACACCACGAACATCACACGAAAAAACTTAGACATGATCTTATACAACGGATTCACATAACGATTGGATAGCCTCAAATATTGCCGACCATCTTTCAGAGATTTATATACTCATAACGCCAAACATTAGTTAACTATTGCAGGAAGATATCAATGACAAAAAAACCTGATGAAATAATGGCTGAATATCTCTTAAACGGAGCAAAGATGCTGTCTGAACTCTGCCCAAAATGCGGCGCACCTATGTTTGAAGTCAAGGGCAAAAAGATGTGTGTGGTCTGCAAAGACACAGAAAAAGAAACTTCAGCTCCAAAAACCGACGCGGAAAACATAAGGGTAATCGTTCCGAAATACGCACAGGAACAGATCGCGCAGACACAAAACAAACTGACGGACGAACTCGATTCGCTTATACTTGAATTCTGCAGAAGAGCAAGAGAAGAAAAAGAACCGTCAGAATGCAGAAAATTGATGGAATGCATAAGAACAGCCGCAGAAGCAAAAATAATACTATCCAGATAAAATGAAAGTAATAGGTGTTGTGGGATACCCTGCAAGCGGAAAAGGCGAACTCTCAAAAATTGCTGCACAAAACAATATTCCTGTAGTTGTGATGGGAGACATGATAAGACGCCGAGTAACTGCTCGGGGACTTGAACTCTCTGACGAGAATATCGGAAGCGCGGCAAGAAAACTTCGTGAAGAACTTGGAATGGACGCCGTTGCAATTCTTACCGCAGAAGAAATAAAAACTATCGCTCCGCAGATTGTTGTAATCGATGGAATACGCGGCGACGCGGAAATAAAATACTTCAAATCGGTGTTTTCCGATTTCACACTCATCTGCATCAGAGCAAAATTCGAAACAAGACTCAATCGTATGAAATCACGCGGAAGAACAGACGACACGGCAACCCCTGAAACGCTTGCTTCGCGCGACAAAAGAGAAGAGTCGTTCGGTCTTGCAAGAGCTGTTGCTCTTGCAGACCGTGCCATTGAAAACGAATCAACGAAAGAGGAGTTCGAAGCAAAAATAAAATCCTTCTTTGAGGAGCTTAAATGAAAATTTATTTCGCATCCTCATCAAAAGTCTGGGAAGACCCTGTGTGGGTTTCGGAAATTCCCGAAGTCGGATTTGACGGCTGGGAGATTTCAGCGGACGGAAATTACCGTCTTGACAAACCTGAAACTTTTGAGACGGTCAAAAAAACAATTAAAGAAAACGATCTGGACGTCAGCGTTCACGCACCTTTCAGTGATTTAAACCCCGCTTCGATAAATCAGCCCATTTGGGAAGAGACTGTTCATCAGTTTGAAGTCTGCATCGAAAAGGCTTCCGAACTCACCGACACTGTCGTGCTTCATCCGGGATATTTATCTCCTGTTTCTCGTTACGACCCCGCACCAGCGTGGAAAAATCATAAAGATGCCTGCGTGCGTCTCGGAAAAATAGCCGACCGATTCGGTGTAACCGCGTGTCTTGAAAATATGCCCGCACTTGAAGATTTCTTCTGCCGTGACCCTTACGAACTTGACGGATTTGTCGATGGAGTTGAGGGAATGGGGATCACATTGGACATAGGTCACGCAAACACAACCGAAAATCTGAATGATTACCTGAAACTAATTTTACCGAAAGCCTCACACATGCATATCCACGATAATCACGGAAAACGCGACGAACATCTTCCTTTGGGATACGGAAACATTGACTGGGAAAAAATTATGCCGAAAATTAAGAAGGATTATCACGGAGAAATAATCGTTGTTGAAGGCAGAAATCCTAAAGAAGGAAAACTAAGTCTTGAATTTCTTAAGGAGTGGTTTTGATGGCGGGAGGTGAAACTTTATTCGTTCATTTCCTGGGAACTGCGGGAGCTCTTCCCGCACCGAACAGAAACCCTTCCTGTATACTGATTCGCAGAGGTTCTGAGATACTTCTTTTTGACTGCGGTGAGGGGGCTCAACAGCAGATGATGAGAGCTAAAACAGGATTTACCGTTAACGCAATTTTTGTAACTCACTGGCACGCAGACCATTATCTTGGAATTTTCGGGCTTGTCGAAACGATGTCGTTCAGCGGAAGAACTGAACCGTTAACAATTTACGGACCGCGCGGGGTTGAAGCGTTTGTTGAAACGGTAAAAACCCTCACTCCAAAAATTCCGTTTAATCTGACGGGTATTGAGGTTTCAGACGGTGATGTAACAATTTTTAACGGATACTCGGTTGCTGCTTTCAAAACATATCACGGTATGGAAAGCGTCGGATATATTCTGGAAGAGGATATGAGACCAGGAAGATTTGACCGCGAGACTGCAATTGCTTTAGGGGTAAAACCCGGACCTCTGTTTGGAAAACTTCAGCACAGAAACTCTGTTGAGATTGAAAGAGACGGCAGAAAAATTACGATAACTCCGAATCAGGTTGTAGGTGAAATGCGCTACGGCAGAAAAATAATTTATACGGGAGACACACGTCCCGTTAAAAATAAAAATGACCTTTTATCCAATGCCGATTTATTAATTCACGAGGCAACTTTTGATGAAGAAGACGGCTTGGAGCGGGCAAAAGAGGTCTGGCACTCAACCGCAAAAGAAGCTGGAGAAATAGCAACTGTTCTGAAACCGAAAATTCTTGCGCTTGTTCACATAAGTTCAAGATATACGTCTGTTGCCAATCATATGAAAGACGCAAAAGAAGTTTATGACGGTGAGATTATTATCCCAAGCGATTTGACAATGCTTGAGATTCCTTACCGTGAATAACCTTTGCCTGATAGCCAACGTTCTTATAATAATGAACCAAAGTAAGTAATGTATTAATGCCCGAAACTGACAGTAAACAAACACTGGAAATCTATTCCCTTAACGGTGTCGTGACTACTGTAAGAAATCCTGTGCGAAATAATATTTTACATATGCTGTCAAAACAGGGAACTGCAAGTTTTTCGGAGATTCAGAAAACAATAGGGCTTTCAAAATCCACAACTTCTGGATACATCAGTTCGCTTGTTTATGCGGGGCTTGTTATAGAGATTTCATGCCGTGACGGCAGAAAAAAAGAATATAAACTTGCCGCAACACCTCTTGGTGATATTAAGCCTGCGGGAACAACTGTCAGTACAAATGAGTTCCGTGAGGTTATTCGTCAGGCTTACACAAATTACGGCAAACTCGACTACAAAAATATTCTGCCGCATATAATCAAAGTCGCATTGATGGAAGCCGGTGTTAAAATTGATCCCATTATCGGACGAGGCGGAGAAATTCTCGGAGAGACTATCGCACCTTACCTTGTGGCAGACACTCTTGACAGAACTCTTGAAAATATCTGCGGGTTCTGGGCACACAACGGTCTTGGAGAAATAAAAATCAGGTCTATTATGCCGCTCAAGCTTGAAGTTTACAAATGCTACGAGTGTATGATTCTGCCGAAAGGGATGGGAACTTCATGTGTTATTTCAAGCGGAATTTTATCAGCTCTGTTTTCTGCGTTTTATCATCAGAAGATTCCAGTAATTGAGACGCAGTGTATGACCCAGGGCTTTGAGTGCTGCAGTTTTGATGTGAGTTCTCCTGTCTACGAAGAGTAAAAAAAAACTATTGTTTTCTTCCAAATAGGACAGCAGCGCCTGCGGCTAAACTGATTCCAAGAATTACTGCGATGACGGGTGCGGGACTTGATGCTTTTACATCAGGGTCTTTCAGTTCAACAAGGTATCCGTTTAATTCACCGGTTTCTGTGCTCCAACCTACCGCAGCTGCGGTGTTTTTGGATACTGATGTCAGTGTATAGAATGAACCCTGATAATCTTCAGAATAATTAAGTTCGCCTATTGCTCCGCTTTGTGTAATTGTCATCCAAAATGGTGTTGACCAGCCTTCACCGACAACGATATAATTTGTTCCTATCTGAACACAGCCGTAAGGAACAGCGCCTCTTGTATCTTTCTGCCATTCAACAGTTCCGTCTGTGGTTATTTTTGCAACCCAGATTATTCCGTTTATATCATTTTTATCAAACGGTGTTGTTGTTCCGGAAACAAAATATCCTCCGTCGTCTGTTTTGCATACAACAAATGCGGCACTTCCGGGTCCGTAGATTTCGGGGTTTTCACACTCTGTTCTGATTGTTGTCTTCCACTCAACAACTCCGCCGTTTTTCATTTTTAAAATCCATGCGCTACTGTTGTACGAAGAAGCAACCGCGGATGTTTCTCCGACAAGAACATAAGAGTCGCCGTCGGCAATTATTGAAACTGGAATTATTCCGTCGGGAAGAGATATCTGGTCATTTGCCGGAGCTCCGTTTGTAAGTTCGTAAGTCTGTGTGAAACCTGTTTTTGAATCACTGAACCAGCCTGCAAGTTTCAGAGTGTTTCCCGAAACGACAATAGGATTTATTCCTACAGATATGCCGATAAGCGGGCTTTCCCACGAGATTTTTCCGTTCTTGTCAAGTTTGTATAAGTAGGAATCATCTCCTGCCGAAGTTAATACAATACATCCTCCGTCAGAAAGGGCTGATATTGCGTGGGAATAATAACCGGTTACGTCAGTGCTCCAGACAGTTTTGTTTGTGCCTTTCTCTGTTTTTATAACAGAAAGCTTGTCGTCATAAAGCACGGAAAGGAAATATCCGCCGTCTGATGCCTGCGCTGCCGAATATATTACTGTGTATTCAGTTCCTATGTGAAATGTTTGCGGGTTGTTTTCAACGGCTGCCGCTTGAACTCCGCAAGAGAGAAGAAGTGCCGCAAGGAGAATTACCGCCGCTGTTTTCAGATGTTTTAACATATGTTCATATTTTGAATTACTCATTTGTATCCTTTATGATTGTTAACACTACACCTATATTCTCTTAAAACCAACTCTATTGTATTATGGCAGAATCATACGAAGACATGCTCAAAAAAGCCTATGCGGGTATGGACGAACCTACAGATTCGGGCGAGCGTTTTGTGATGCCCAAAACAAGAATCTACATTGAAGGTAAAACAACTGTTTTGGAAAACTTCGCAGATATCGCGGAAACTCTTAACAGGGAACACGACCACTTCATGAAATATATTCTGGGCGAACTGGGAACTGCGGGAAAAATTGACGGAGGCAGAGCTGTTTTCAACGGAAAATTCGAGGCTTCACAGTTTGAAACAATCGTGAAAAACTATGTGGCTGACTATGTAATATGCGATACATGCGGAAGACCGGATACGAAACTCATCAAAGAAGACAGGGTTCTCGTTCTTTTGTGTGAAGCCTGCGGTTCTAAAAGACCTATTCGCAAGAGAAAAGCAAAGGCAGAAGTTCAGGGTCCAAGCATTGAAGAAGGCAAAGAGATGGAAGTTCACATTGAATCCATCAGCAAAAAAGGCGACGGAGTTGCCCGCGTGGGAAAATACATCTTCTATGTTGCAGGAACAAAAACCGGTCAGAACATAAAGATAAGAATCACAAAAATATCCGGTCAGGTTGTTTTCACACAGAAAATACTCTGAACATTATAATTTTTTTAAAAGCTCTGGAATGCTGTCTGCAACTTCTGCACCGTTTTTGATAAGAGACTCGCGAATCTCTGAGGCTTTGCCTCCGGTGTAATCGCTGAAAGACCTTATAAAATAAATCTCTGCGGAAATATCTTTCAAAGCCTCAATATTTGAGAGATTTCCCGCACCGACAGGCATATCGGTTACAATAACAGCATCGCTTTCGTTAATCAGTTGTTTTTGTTTCACAATTGACTCTTCCGAGATTTCTGTAAAAGGAGGCTCAGAGATTACTTCAAGTCCAAGAGTTTTTGCCGACACAAAATCAGAATCGTTCGTTGACAAAACGCCTGCAGTTACAGAATATCCGTACATGCTGAGCATATAAAAAATCTCAGTCCCGCTTCCACCGCCGGAAATCACGTGAATCTTCTTTGAGTTTGGAGAGGAAAACACTCCGTATTCTGGAACAAGATATGGTTTGCCCGTAACTGGGTGCGTTGTCACCATCATTTTGATTGAGAAACTTTTCTTAATCAGTTCAGTCGTCAGAACTTCTGAGGGTGTTCCGACTTTGATGATTTTTCCTTTCTCCATCAGAACAATTTTGTCGCAGAAGTGGGAAGCGAGATTTAAATCATGGAAAACGCCGATTACAGTAATTTTCGGCGTGAGAGCCTGAATCATACTCAGGATATCAATCTGATGATTGATGTCCAGATGAGATGTAGGCTCATCAAGCAGAAGAATTTTCGGCTGCTGGGCAATAGACCTCGCAATCAAAACCCTCTGACGTTCTCCTCCCGAAATCTCAGTGATAAACCTGTCAGCAAGGTTAGAGACATTGGTTGTCTTCATTGCCTCGTCGACTATTTTTAAATCCTCTTCTGAAAGAGGAGAAAGTCTGCCTATATGGGGGTGACGTCCCATCATCACAATATCTTTGACGGTGAAATTGAACGATACGCTTGTCTCCTGACTGACACATCCAATAGTTCTTGCAAGAGCTTTTACATTGAACTCTTTGATATCTACATTTTCAATAAAGACAGTTCCAGAGTCAGGAGTAAGAACACGCGATAGAGTTCTGAGGAACGTTGTTTTTCCGCAGCCATTAGGTCCGAGTATTCCAATAAATCCTCCCTGCTCAACTGCAAGTGAGAGATTTTCAAAAACCAAATGGTCACCGTAACTCACAGAAAGGTTTTCGGCAGAAAGTTCAGTCGTCATATTTTTGTCCTCCGCTTAAGCAGATAAATAAAGAAAGGTGCTCCGAAGAATGCTGTGATTATTCCAACAGGAATTTCAACAGGAAGTGTTCTTGCGAAAGTGTCAGCCCACATAAGAAGAATTGCTCCGGCAATCATTGAAGCCGGAATTAAAATTCTGTGATCAGGTCCTGTGAAAATACGCATAATGTGTGGAATTATCAGACCGATAAATCCTATGCAGCCAGAAATTGAGACCGCAATTCCTGTTATGAATGCAGATACTATAAGCAGAATTTTTTTGGTCTTTTCCGTGTTTACTCCAAGATGTATTGCTTCTTCTTCTCCAAGAGTAAGGATATTGAGGTCTCTTGAATATATAAAAAGCACGATACATCCAAGAATTATCATCAGACCGATTAAAACATTGTCCCAGTAAATATTCCAAAGACCGCCCATTGTCCAAAACATTATCTGGTGAAGGCTGTCGCCTGATAGATACATGATGAATGAAAGAATTGCAGAAAGGAATAAAGACATGGCAACTCCAGCAAGAAGAATAGTTTCTACAGCGACGCGCCCGTTTCTTTTGGATATTGTATAAACTACGATTGTTGAGGCTGCCGCTCCGATGAATGCAAATAACGGCAGGAACAAACCTCCAAGAAAAACTATTGCACATGCAGCGCCAAGAGCTCCTCCCGAAGATGTTCCTAGAATATATGGGTCTGCCATTGGATTTCTGAAAAGTCCCTGCATTGCACATCCTGCACAGGCAAGCCCGCCTCCGACTAAAACAGCACCGATTATTCTCGGCAGTCTTATCTCAAATATAATTTTTTGGAACATGTCTGTGTCGAATTCAAAAATTGAGAAACCCGATACTCCTATAAACGCTGAAATTATTATGCTGATGCCTAAGAAAATCAGCAAAGGAGGAATCAGAAGAATAGGGTACTTGAGCATTTGTATTAATTTATATTTGACTTAATGTAAATAAATGTGTGTTATTGATGTCTGCCGTGACTAAAGCATTCGTTCACTCGGATTTATTACATCAGATAAACAATATTTATTAAAAATGGCTCGGCATATTTTTCTCACAGGCGACCTTCAGGTAGGCAAAAGCACAATTATATCAAAAGTTCTTGCAGAGACTGAACTCTCTTTGGGCGGTTTTAAAACAGTCGGCTCAAATTACAAAGAAAACGGCGAATCTGACATCATAATTTACCCTGCCGATAAATCACCAGATGAAGGATACACAGCAGCCCACAGAAAAATCAGAGGTAAGGAAGTATTTCCAGAAATCTTTGATACGCGCGGAACAGAATTTCTTTCAAAACCTGCCGAGCTGATTATAATGGACGAACTTGGCTTCATGGAGTCTGACGCGAAAATATTCCAAAGCAAAGTTCTCGAAACTCTGAACTGTGATATTTCCGTTCTCGGAGTTGTCAGAAATATGCGAACGCCATTCCTTGACAAAGTACGCGAAAACAAAAACGTTGATGTGATTTTCGTCACAAAAGAAAACCGAGAGGATATTTTCAAAGATGTTCTCAAAAAAATCAGAGCACTTGAACAATAAGATAATATGCTTTCAAATCCGACCTGTTGTTAAAAATGCCTAAAGAATTTGAGTGTCTTCAATGCGGTCTCTGCTGTCTTGGAATTGGTGAGATAGTTCGAATGGATTCGCAGATTTCGCAGTATGAATTTGTCGTAAAAAATGAAGTTGTGTCAGAACAAAGAAACGCGGTTATAACCCCCGAATACAGAGAACTTTTTGACAGCGATAAATCAATTCAGGAAGAACACCGCGCAGCATGTTTTTTCGTAAGAAAACGCGCCGACGGAAAATTTGTATGCACAATTCATCCTTACAGACTTTTCATCTGCAAAGACTACGGCTGCTGCACGGCAAGAATTTACAAAGACGGAAAAGAGGTAGGCAGAATCAAAAATAAATTCTCGCTTGTTACAAAAGATGATGTGCTTCGCGAAATCTGGCTTGAGAATGTGCAAAAGACTGACAACTCAACGCAGAAACATGTTGATGATGTTTTGAAAAGTCACGGATACTCGGGTGTTTTTTATGGCAGTGACTGAAAGACTTGTTTCAAACGGAAAAGTTCTCTGTACAGACGGCAGATGCATTTCCGTTGAAAGATGCAGATTCTGTGTGCATTCCAGATATTTTGTTGTGGACAACGTTTCGCAAAAGTCGCCTGCTTTGGCATTTTGTAATCGCGAGAGAGTTACAAAAGAGGCAGAATTTATGAGGGCTTCAAAAGTAGGGTGTGCAGAAAGTAGAGGCGACGGATACACAAGTATAGGAAATATAATTTCATGAACAAAAAATGTTCTCGAAATAACCATTGACATCTAATGCTATGTAAACTAAAACTAACTGAACGTTTTTGTTTTCGTGCTTTTAGCGTTTTTTCGTGGTGTAACGAAATGTGTACAAACTGTAGCAGAAAAGTTAGTCTAAAAAATTAGCGAAGTACTGGAAATGTATACACATCGCAACAGAAAACTTATACTGAATTTTGTCCAATGGATTCAAATAATGATTGGACAAATTTTCAAAAACTTCAATGTAATTACGAAAAACTTTATATCATCAGGCTCTGTTCAAAGGAGGATATAATAAATCATCATCAGTATTAATCTTTTTCGAAGAAGACACGAAGTCCCTGTTTACATGGCAACAATACATAATGATTATATGCTTTGAAATACATTTGAATCGGATAATCAGAAAAGGAGAAAATAAGATATGGCGCCGGTAAAAAAACAAAAGGATTTACTGCAGTTGTTTTCCAATTTGACGCAGAAAACAAAGATTGTTGAACCAATGAAAACTCTGCACGGAACTCTGCGCGACCAGGATGCTGTCGAGCGTGAGATTGCTTTAATTATGCGTGAAATCCAGGAGAGGGGATTTTTCAAAACAAAGCTTGAGCCGATTCAGCTTGCGCGTCTGATAACATCATTTTACGCGGGCAAAAACGATACCGAAATTGCAAGAGAACTCGGAGACGAAAAACTTTCAAAAACAGTGGCAAGAGCACGTGTCAGACTGAAACTTTTCAGAGACATGGATTTCAATATGCCGTTTAACCCTGACGAGATGAAAACCCTGATGGATGATTCGGGTCTTACAATGAAAGACGTTTCGGAAAAACTCGGGGTATCTCCGACAACACTCAGGGAATATCGTCATGTCATTGAACAAAGAGACGATACAACCCTTGATCCGTATCTTGAGAGAATAAAAGATGTCATGGAAGACCGTGATTTATCCGAAAAAATGGCTTCAGCCCTTCAGGAAGATACACTCGGCGAAGCAATTGATGTGGCAGAGTCAATTGATATGACTGAAATGACCTAATCCTTTTTTTATTTTAAAAGACAATTATTCATCATGAAGATTACATATGCGGGGCACTCCTGTTTTATTCTGGAAGGCTCGAAAAAAATTTTAATCGACCCAATGCCTGTTAACCCTCAGGAAATAAAAGCCGACTTGACATTGATTACTCACGCACATTCGGACCACATCGGAGACAGTCCCGAAAAATTAGGGCTATGTGCGGCAATTCACGAACTTTCAGGATACCTTTCTGGTCTGGGTGTTAAAACAATAGGTATGAACATTGGCGGTTCGTTTGATTTTGGCGATGTAAAAATCACAATGGTGAAAGCAGAACATTCAAGTTCAATGAATCAGAATGGATTACCGGTTTACATGGGTGAACCCTGCGGGTTTGTTGTAAAAATGGACGGACTGACAGTTTATCACGCAGGGGATACCGGACTTTTTTCTGATATGAAACTCATCCGCAAATTATACAAACCTGATGTCGCAATTCTTCCGGCAGGCGGATTATTTACAATGGGACCTGATGAGTGTATGACTGCAGCAGAATATCTCGGTGCGGGAATTGTGATTCCAATGCACTACAACACATTTGAAGCCATCAAACAGGACTTAACGGATTTCAAAAAATCCGTTGAACTGACAACTTCATCGCGTGTAGAACTGATGAAGCCAGGTGAAACTCTGACTATTTGAGAATAGATTTATCCGATACGATACAAAACTTACAGCACTATGGCTGAAATAATATTAAAAGCAGACAGCGCCTACCCCGAAGATCAGGGACTTGGCAAAGCAAGGCTTGACCTTTCGGCGATGCAGGCGCTTTCAGTAAGCCCCGGAGATATAATAAAAATAAAAGGCACATCAGAGACTTTTGCTAAAGTCTGGAGGGCGCTTGCAAACGACGGCGGAAAAGACAAAGTAAGAATAGATAAATACACAAGAGCGAATGCGGGAGTAAATTTAGGCGATAAAGTCACAATATCAAAAGTTGAAAACGAAATAAAAGCCGAAGTCGTCACATTAATCCCTCCAGAAGAAGTCACACGAGATTTTCTTAACGAAGAAAATCTTGACCTGAACTCGCTTGTCAATTTCCCAGTTTCTGTCGGTGACATAATCCCAATCAAAACATTTCTCTTCGGAACTGCGGCAATAGAATTTAAAATATCTAAAATTCAGCCCGAAGAAGCCTGTATTATTTCATACAAAACCGAATACGATTTGGACTCGGAAATCTGCGGGTTTGACGGCACGAAAAAAATCACATACGAAGACATCGGCGGTCTCAAAAATGAACTTCGCCGTGTCCGTGAAATGATTGAACTGCCAATAAGACATCCTGAACTTTTTGAAACAATGGGCATTGAACCACCTAAAGGGGTTCTCCTTTACGGACCGCCCGGAACAGGTAAAACACTTATTGCCAAGGCCGTAGCAAACGAAAGCGGCGCGAATTTCATATCAATAGCAGGTCCTGAGATTATCTCAAAATATTACGGCGAGTCTGAGCAGAAGCTGCGTGAGATTTTTGACGAGGCTGAACAGAACGCACCGTCAATAATTTTTATCGATGAACTTGATTCAATTGCTCCGCGCCGCGAAGATGTCAGCGGAGAAGTTGAACGACGTGTTGTAGCACAACTTCTGACGATGCTTGACGGAATTTCAGACAGAGGTCAGGTGATTGTAATAGGTGCAACAAACAGACCTGATGCAATCGACCCAGCTCTCAGAAGACCGGGAAGATTTGACAGAGAAATTGAAATCGGTGTTCCTTCCGAAACTGACAGGCTTGAGATTCTCAAGATTCACACAAAGAATATGCCGTTTGAAGGCAGAGCCAAACTCACGGAAGATGAAAGCGACGCATCTCATACAGAATACGAAGAGTCCAGAAATAAAATTCTTGCCGAACTCGCATCTGTTTCAAAAGGATTTGTGGGAGCTGACTTAGCGGCTCTTGCAAGAGAGGGAGCTGTTGCCGCTCTCAGAAGGCAGATGGGTTTTATTGACCTTGAGGCTGAAAAAATCAAAGACGAAGACCTGAAAAAGCTTCAGGTCACAAAAGATGATTTTATTCTTGCCGCGCGTGAAATGACGCCGTCAGCCATGCGTGAGATTTCTTTGGAAACGCCGAATGTTCACTGGTCTGACATCGGAGGATGTCTTGAAGCTCTTCGTGATGTGAAAGAATCGGTTGAATATCCGCTTACGAAAAAAGAGAGTTTTGCAAATCTTGGAATCAAGCCTCCAAAAGGAGTTCTCCTTTACGGACCGCCCGGAACAGGAAAAACACTTATTGCCAAAGCTGTAGCAAACGAAAGCGGAGCTAATTTCATAGCGGTGAAAGGTCCTCAACTTTTATCCAAGTGGGTTGGAGAATCAGAAAAAGCCGTCCGCGACATGTTTAAGAAAGCAAGACAGGTTGCGCCGTCGGTAATATTTTTTGATGAGATAGATTCACTTACACCCGCAAGAAGCGGCGGAGATTCGTCTCACGTTACGGAAAATGTTTTGAACCAGATTCTTACCGAAATGGACGGCATTGAAGAACTCAACGATGTGATAATTTTAGCCGCTTCAAATCGTCCGGATATAATTGACCCCGCACTTTTGAGAAGCGGACGCTTTGACAGGCTTGTGTATATTCCGGAGCCGAGCGTTGCAGACCGCGCTGAGATTCTGAAAGTTCATATGAAAAATATGCCTGTAAAAGATTCTGCGCTTGAAGAAATTGTAAAAGGCGCTTCAGGTCTTTCAAAAGAATCTGTTAACGCGGTCGCAGAAAAACTGAAAGGTAAGACGATAACCGTAAAACAGTTTTTGAACGCGGCAAAAAAGATGATAAGTGTTTCCGATGGAAAGCAGAGCGCTTCACGCTCAGATATTTTAAATGCGCTTTCCGCAAATTCTGTCAAGGTGAAGGATGTTGTTTTCGACAATCTAATCGAAAAAATTGCCAAAGAGACAGAAGGGTTTGTGGGTTCTGATATTGAAGGTCTCTGCCGTGAGGCTGCTATGCGTGCGTTAAGAAACGGAAGTGACGCAGTATCCGAGGAGGATTTTGAATCCGCAAAAGAAAGTGTTCATCCGACAATGAATCAGCACGTCCGCGAATACTATGAAAGAATCCGCTCAGGGTTTAAAGGCGGGCTTCCAAAAGAAGTTCAGAGTTTTGTTGAATATCAGTAACTCAATCCTGTTTGAGTTCAATGACGTTCATACCTCTTTTTGCTTTCGGTCTGTCGGCAAATTTATTTTCGTATTTTTTGCACTCGAATCCGTCTTTTACCATAGGACAAGGGAGTTCCACTCCTTTTTTGCATGAGATATGATATTCGTAAAAAGTGGTTTCTTTATTGAAGACGTATTCGTATTTGTCAAGCGATTTGCATGTTAAGCAAGGTACTACCATATGATTAATGATACAGCGCAATGAACAATTAAGCTGTCTGTTTGAATCTGTTGATGATGAAGATACGTGTACACCAGCAATCCATACAAAAACAGTATATCTTTGAAAAAATAAATGTGTAAAGGATTATCCGTGAGTTTCAAAGTACTTGTAAGTGACCCTCTCGCAAAAGAAGGAGTTGCAATATTAAAAGAATTCGCTGACGTTGACGAAAAAGCCGACCTCTCCGAAGACGAACTTGTAAAAATCATAGGCGGCTACGACGCATTAATCGTACGCTCGGGAACACAGGTCACAGCCAGAATAATTGAAGTTGCAGACAAAATGAAATACATCGGCAGAGCCGGTGTGGGTGTCGACAACATTGATACTGACGCAGCCACCAAAAAAGGAATTATTGTATCAAACGCACCGGAAGGAAACACACTTGCCGCAACCGAACACACAATAGCCATGATGATGGCCTTAGCGCGCAACATTCCTCAGGCAACAGCCTCACTTAAGAGCGGCGAATGGAAACGTTCAAAGTTCATGGGCAACGAAATGAACGGCAAGACTCTCGGTATTGTCGGCTTTGGAAGAATCGGACGTGAAGTCGCAAAACGTGCTCAGGCTCTTGCCATGAACGTCATAGCATATGACCCGTTTATCCCAGCAGAAGTTGGGGCTGCCATGGGCGTTGAAATGATGAGCGTTGCAGAACTCTTTACAAAGGCGGATGTTATCACAGTCCACACTCCGCTAATCCCATCAACAACCCACATGGTTAACAAAGACTCCATTGCAACAATGAAAGACGGAGTGAGAATCATCAACTGTGCAAGAGGAGGAATCATTGACGAAGCCGCACTTTACGAAGCTCTCGTCTCAAAGAAAGTCGCGGGAGCAGCTCTTGATGTTTTCGAAACCGAGCCGCCGACAGAATCCCCGCTTCTTAAACTCGATTCTGTAATTGTTACTCCGCACCTTGGGGCAAGCACAGTCGAAGCACAGAAAAATGTTGCAATTTCGGTTGCCCACCAGTGCCATGATGTTTTATTCGGAGGCTCTGCAAGAAGCGCAGTAAACGCACCGCTTGTATCTCCCGAAGTCAAATCAAAGGTTGAACCTTATGCACAGCTCGCGGAAAAGATGGGATCACTCGCGGCACAGATTGCGGATGCACCGATTACAGAAGTTGAGTTCGCATACTTGGGAGAAGTCGCGGAACTTAAGCAGAACCTCAAATACGTTACCAGAATAGGTATCAAGGGGATGATTGAAAGAGTTCTTCACGAGCCGATTAACATCGTCAACGCAGAGTATGTCGCAAAGGGAAGAGGCATCAATGTAGTTGAGAAGACCTCAGCAGAAGCCGGAGACTATAAGTCACTTGTCACTCTTACCTTTAAGACAGAGAAGGGAACCGAAAAAATTTCGGGAATTGCCACACGCGACGGAGCTAAGATTATTTCCATAGGCAAATACATGACAGACCTCGTTCCCAAGGGATGCGTTATTCTTGCAAACCACATCAACAGACCGGGAATTATCGGAGTTGTCGGAACAATTCTCGGCGAAAACGATGTCAATATTTCAAGTATGCAGGTTGGCGGAGCAAATGTAGGCACAGACTCCCTTATGATTCTTGCAGTGGACAATGTTGTCGCAGCAGATGTTATGAAGCAGGTCGCTTCGGCTGACGGTATCACCGCGGCAAAGTTCGTGGAATTATAAATATAATCTTTTTTT
>JAUNXW010000144.1 GCA_030539595.1 Methanocorpusculum sp.
GTTTGTTGATGCAACCGGTTCACATGCGGGAGCGCTTCTCGGAGATGTGAGACACGATCCGTTCCAGTCGGGAGGTTTGGAAACTCCAGCCCACGACAGAGTAGAAGCGGGAGCGATTCACAGAGCGCACAAGGGTGTTCTTTTTATTGATGAAATCAACACTCTTGAGCTTGCTTCTCAGCAGAGTCTGCTGACAGCGCTTCAGGAGGGTGAATTCCCGATTACAGGGCAGTCCGAGCGTTCTTCGGGTGCGATGGTGAGAACAGAGCCTGTTCCCTGCCGTTTCTTAATGATTGCGGCGGGAAATCTTGATGCTGTTCAGTATATGCACCCGGCTCTTCGAAGCAGAATCAGAGGTTACGGTTACGAAGTTTATATGTCCGAGACTATGGACGATACTTTTGAGAACCGCGGTAAACTTGTGAGATTTATTGCGCAGGAGGTTCATAACGACGGTAAGATTCCGCACTTTGACCCGACGGCAGTTTCTGAAATTCTCCGTGAGGCAAAGCGCCGCTCGGGCAGAAAAGGACATTTAACGGTTAAGTTAAGAGACTTGGGCGGTCTTGTGCGTGTTGCCGGAGATTTGGCTATTAAGGAAGGGGCTCAGTTTACTTCGCTTCAGCACGTTGTTCAGGCTAAGCAGATTGCCCGTTCGGTTGAAGACCAGATTTCGGATGAGTATATTCAGCGCACACGCGATTATGATTTAACCATCGTCGACGGAAATCTTGTGGGAAGAGTTAACGGTCTTGCGGTTGTCGGAAATGATGCCGGTTCGGTTTTGCCGATTACAGCAGAGGTTACTCCGTCTCAGGGTGCTGGAACGGTTATTGCGACCGGTCTTTTGAAAGAGATTGCGCAGGAGTCTATTAAAAATGTCAGCGCACTGATTAAGAAGTTCTCGGGAACGGATATCAGAAGCGTGGATATACATGTTCAGTTCATCGGAACTTATAACGGTGTTGAAGGAGATTCTGCGTCGGTTACGGTTGCAACCGCTGTAATTAGCGCTCTTGAAAATATTCCGGTGAGGCAGGATGTTGCAATGACGGGCTCGCTTTCCGTTAGGGGAGATGTTCTTCCAATCGGCGGAGTTACTTATAAGATTGAGGCAGCAGCGAAAGCGGGTATTCATACGATTATTATTCCGAAGTCAAACCTCGATGATGTTTTAATTGAGGAGCGCTACGAGAAGGAAGTTAAAATTATTCCTGTTACAAGAGTTGAAGAGGTTCTTCGCGAGGCGCTTGTTCCGGATGATAAAGAGGCATTTGAGAGAAAACTTTCCCAGATTGGAAAGCATATGGATATGCCCAAAATGAAGAGACAGCCGAGAAAGAGTAAATTTCTTTCTGTTTAATTTTTTTAGTTTTTTTTGGTTGGCTTTGGGTGAAATAGGCTGACAACAAAATTCCGTGACTTAGCTAATTTTTATTGATTAGTTTTATTTCGACTAACTTTTGGCTTCGCTACGTTCAGCGCAAATCAAAGATTTGCTCGGCTGAGGACGCTAAAGCGCCCCGCTATCAACGCTGAGCGGAGAGATTATCGTAGCGAAGCCACAAGTTAGCCGCAACAAAACAACTGAAAATAATAGCGAGGAATGGATTTGAACCATTGGTCTACGGGTTATGAGCCCGTCGGGATCTCCTGACTACCCCACCTCGCTTCTAAAACTTGGGATATACTATTATACTCCATTCGTTAAATAGATTGCTTAACCCGCATTGCATAAACTCATATTGAATCACCGCGTAATTACAAAACAGAATGACTGACGACGAACTTGCCGAAATAAGAAAAAAACGCCTTGAAGAGATAAAAAACAAAACAATGACGCAGGCTCAGCCCGTAGTTCATCTGAATTCGGAGAACTTCAACGCATTCGCAACTCAGATTCCAAATGTAGTTATAGATTTCTGGGCTGAGTGGTGCAATCCGTGCAGAATGTTTGCTCCAATATTTGAAGAAGTCGCGCTTGAATATCCCGAGATTCAGTTCTGCAAATGCAACACCGATGAAAATCCCGAGATTGCCTCGCATTTAAGAATCAGCGCAATCCCCACAATTATTTATGCCAAAAACGGCAACGCCGTAAAATTAAGAGCCGGCGTTCTTTCAAAAGACGAATTCCGCAAAGAACTTGACTCAGTTTACCGTCAATGACCTTATTTGAAAATCTTCACCCATCGGTTCAGGAACTTCTGTTAACCGGTCTTGGCTGGGAAAATCTCCGCGCGGTTCAGGAAGAAACATACCGCGCGGTATCTGCCGGAACTGACGTAATCGTAATTGCCCCAACCGCAGGAGGAAAAACCGAATCGGCTTTTCTTCCGGTGATAGATTTTCTGCTGAAAAATCCGCCGAAAAAAACTTCTGTGCGGGCAGTCTACATCTCGCCCTTGAAAGCGCTCATCAACGACCAGACCGACAGGGTTCTTCAGATGTGCACAAGAGCCGGGCTTACCGTTGCCGTTCAGCACGGAGATGTCGCTTCACGCGACCGCTGGAAATTCACAAAAGAAGACGAGGAACTCCCTGATATTCTCCTGACAACACCCGAATCGCTTGAAGTTCTCTTAAGCGACGCAAGAACTTACAGAATTTTTGAAGGACTTTCATTTGTCATAATCGATGAGATTCACGCATTTGTAGATTCGGACAGAGGAGTTCATCTCAAATGTCTTCTTGACAGACTTGATAAAGTCTCAAAAAATCATATTGTGAGGCTCGGGCTTTCGGCAACTGTAGGAAACCCTGAATTTTTACTTAATTGGCTCTCATCTCCGCAGCGAAAAAAACAGCTTGTAAAAATTCCGTCGCCGCCGTCAAAGAAACAGTTCTCATTTGTAGTCGAATCGGATTTTTACAAACAGACGGACGAAATTATAAAAAGAGTCAGGGGGAAGAAAGTTTTGCTGTTTACAGACAGCAGAAGTTTTGCTGAGAAACTGATTGCCCCTTTGAAGGAGGGGCTGCCTTCGGTTTACATTCATCATTCATCTGTATCCTCAGAGGACCGGGAAGAGGCTGAACTTTCTTTTGAGCGCGATACGGGAAGCTGTGTAATCTGCACAAGCACTATGGAGCTTGGAATTGATATCGGTGAGCTTGATATGGTTGTTCAATACGGAGCTCCCCGCTCAGTTGCTTCATTTCTTCAGCGTCTTGGAAGAACGGGAAGACGCGGAAAATCCGCCTCGATGTGTTTTATTTTAAACAACTGCTGCGAACTTCTCACAACGGTTTCGGTAATTGAGGCGGCAATGCGCCATGAATCGGAAAATCTTGCGCCGCCTTGCTGTCCTTATCATGTGCTTATTCAGCAGCTGTTTCTGCTGATGAAAAAAAATATGGGGCTTGGGATTTCCGGAATCGTAAATTATCTGAAGTCTCTTTCTGCATTTTCGGAAATTCCGCCGTCGGCTTATTCGCAGATTCTTGAGCATCTCGTCGATAACAATTATCTGACAAGAAGCGGGGATATGTATGTAATCGGAGAGAGAGCCGAAAGAGAACTCGGTCGTTCAAACTGGCTTTCGCTTATTTCGGTGATTCATGATTCCGGCGGATACTTGGCTGTTCTTCCAGATGGAACGCCTGTTGGAACACTCGACCCGCGTTTTGTGGGCGGAGAACCCGGAAAGACATTTTCGTTTACGGGTAAAAGCTGGCGGTTAATTCATCGCGATGATGTTCACAAGAGAGCGCTTGTTGAGCCTGCGGGAGCTAAATCAGATTTGAAGAGACCGTTTTGGACGGGCGACGGAGGGAGTTCGGGAGCGAGCGCTTTGGTATGTCAGTCGGTTTTGAAAACTATTTCAAAGGGAATTTCACTGCCTCTTCCCGATAAACAAAAAGAAGAGCTTGATGATATCATCAGAATGCTTCCGGAAAATTTTGAGGTCGGCAAAATTCATATAAGATGCGAGCCGGAAAGTAAAGGCTGGTCGGTTGTTGTTTCGACATTTCTCGGTCAGCGTGCAAATATGGTGATTGCAAGGCTGATTAAAAACAGAATTCCGAAAAAGCATACTCTGCGATACACGCAGTTTGCTATTCGGATTTTTGATTTCGATGAGAAAAATGCGGGCGATGTCGTTGCTGAGATTTTGAAAACCATTTCGCAGATGTCTGTTGAGGAGGTTATGGATGAACTTCCGAAAATTCCAGCAGATAACTGGAAATTCGGAGCGCTTCTTCCGGAGGAATTAATTCTGGAGATGACGGCTAAAGATTATTATGA
>JAUNXW010000145.1 GCA_030539595.1 Methanocorpusculum sp.
CAAATTATTATTTCAAAATAATTTAAATATCAAATTCCACAATTGGACAGCCTCTTATACATTCAATCAGTTTTTTGAAACGTGAAAATATCGGACTTATAATTTTCACCGCAGGAAAAAATGTTATCTTCGTTTTAGTTCTTATATTTTATTAATCTCAGCAATCAAAAATAATATAGCGCCTGAATACGAGTTTATATTATATGGATACGGAACACATCAGCGTTGGAACATTAATCTCGTTAATAGAAAACCGATACAAAATCCCTGACGATATATTTCTTCGCGCACGATTTTATAATGAATTGATAACAGTTCTTAACTCACTCTTAAAATATTACAGTACAGAATACGACGCGGCAATATCAATTGCAGAAAATACCGAATCCGACACATACTGCGTATGTGAACACAAAAAAACCGTAACCTCTGTCGACATCGATTTACTAAGAGAAAGCAACCCTAACGTATTTAAAAAATTAGTCAAAATAAAACCGTTCGACGCTGTTAAAATCCTTTCAAATGATTTCATCTATGGCTCATGCAAAGACAAAATCGGTGAAGAGGAACTCAAAAAATACGAGATGGTCAATAAGACAGATTTGAAAGCGGCTGTCGGAGACAAAAACGCTGAAATATATTATAAGACGGAAGAAAAATCAATCGGGTTGTTTGTAGACAGAATTGATGAGATAGAGTAACAGGATGTATTACATACCCTATTAATCAGCGATTAATATACGGGGTTAACTCATCCTTAAAAGTTTTGAGAACACAGCCCACATATGAATAATAATTTTTGTCAATCGGCTCAACAGCCGCAGCCCACAAATCAACATACCCTTCCCTATCCGGATTTGAAACAAGATTCACAATAAACCCTCCTCCGTTCTTCGCAAGAAGTATGGATTTTCTTGTAGTAGAACCTCCGTAAACATCCTTGAAGCCGGTCGCGCTGTCTCCGACAGAAGATGCATAATACATAGAAGCCAGAACATTTCCTTCCATATCGACAATAGAAACATCTTTAACATCAGTCTTCAGACCCTCAACAAAAATACTTCCGCCTTTCTCACGATTATTATTAATCTTATCAACCACAGAATTGAGACCGTCATAATAAATCTCCTTAACAACCTCACGAGTAACCATTGTCAAATCAGACCGTACATTGTAATCTTTCATAACAAGGTCAGTGTCTCCGGGAAAACCTCCCATCACAAAATAATTTTCAGTGAGCGGAAGAACATAACTGATTGTGTATTCTGCTGCCGGAGTATTCACAGTTCCGTCTATTGGAAATGTATAATAAACATAGCCTCCGCCCTGCTTCACTGTATCAATCATAGCTGCTGTGTATGAATAACCGTAAGCTCCGCGATTGTTAAGATAACTGAGACCGATAATTGCATTATTTTTTGACGCAGCCACTTCTCCGTTCATATCCATGACATAAATGTTTGTGGAATATGCTCCGCTGTTTATATTATCAATCGCTTTATCCACGCCGTTTCTTTTTGAATACGCATACAAATCAATAATATCGTTAAGGGTATTTTTCGTGTTCAGCGTAAAAGCATTTTCCCGAATCAGTTCTGGGCGGTTCAGTTCTTTTACCGCATAGATAGTATACTTATAGTCTCCTTTTTTAATTACGTGCCATGCAGTTATTTTCTCGGTTTCAAGATTTCGCATATTGGCATAAAATGCTGTACTGTTGTATTTATACGCTCCCGAATCATTTTCTGGAGCTTTCAGAAGTACTCTTCCATCGAAGAAAGGTTCATCTTTTGTAACGTATTCGCCAATTGTCTCAAGGGTTGATGAATAAATTATCTTACCGCTGCTGTCTGTGATAAACACAATTTTGTCCCCGTAATTTTTTACTGAGTCGATAATCTGCGGGTGAAGATTCATCTGAATGTATAAATCCGAAAAGACAAGATAGTATCCTAAATATTTATTCTGATAGTCGAATACTCCTTTGCAGTAGACGTTGAGGTAGCCGTGTTCAGGTATAAATATTGAACTTTCTGTAATTACTCCGTCAGGGGCTGCTCTGAGTTCGGATTCTGTAGGATACGGGATTGCATCCATAATTGTCTGACTAAGGGAAATAAGCGGGAATGTGGTATATTCGTCTTTTACCGCATCGTAGAAGATGATACATCCAATCCATGGATTGTTTGAGTAGTATTCGAGTATGATTTTGTTTTTCTCGTCCGCTGTTTCTGCGTCTCCGATTTTTTCGCTGAGTATGTGGATGTCTGATGCGACGGAGGTTTCGAGTATGTTCTGGTTTTTGTATATTTCGTGGATTCCTTCATGAAGGTCTTGAGGGATATCTACTGCGACTGTCTCAATATCCAATGTTTCAGCTTCGTTGTGTATGCAGCCCGCAGATGTTACTGCCGCAGTTATTATTACTGCTAAGAGAAGCGATTCCATTATTCGTATTGTTTTGGAGTTGTTTTTGGTGTCAGCGGTTTTTTGATACATTGTATCATTATTTTTTTATTCGGTCGTGCTGATTTTTTAGCAGAGATATGAGTTATTTTCATTGTTAGGGATATATAATTTTCTGTTGCTGAGATGTGGAGTTTCAGAGGCTGTCCAATGCGGAAACCTTTAGGTTTCTTAGTTGAGGCGAGATGCTTTAGCATCTTTAGCTGAGCAAGTCCCAGACTTGCGAGCAAACAAATTGTTTGCGAATCGTCATCTTAATCTGTTGGATAAAATTTAGTCTAAGTTTCCGTTAAAGGTGCGTATACATTTCTTGGTGTGAAAAAAAGCGCTCCAATTTCAACAAATTACTCTTTCAAATTAATTTCAATATCTGAATCCCCTTTCTCAGCCTTCTTCGTTTTCTTTTTCGGGAACTCTTTGCCCCAGATTATTTTAGACGTATCTGTTTCAGTAATAGAAATTGCACCTGTCGGGCAAACTCTTGCGCACGCTCCGCATCCGATACATACAGAAGACGGCTCATCATAAGGTGTTGAAACTTTTTTGCCCGTCCCGCGTTTAACCATAGAAATTGCGCTGATGTTGATTTTCTTACAGGCGCGAACACACAGCCCGCACAAAATACACTTCCCCTTCTTAATCGAGCGGAGAGAATAATCGGGAACATCATACTCCCTGCACATTTTTTCAAGAAGCTTGCTCTGAGGAGCACGTCTCTGCATAAATGTAAGAATCAACCTGCGGTATTTTCTGATTTTTTCCGTATCGGTAGAGACTGAAACCTCATGAGTAACAGGGTAAATACACGAAGCAACAACTTTTGTCCAGCCGTTATCCGTAACCTCAACAACGCACAATCTGCACGCACCTTCGCCCGGATATTTATCGTGATAACACATCTTAGGGATAAAAATATCATTGCGTCTCGCAACAGCAAGGATAGTTTCATCCTTTTCGCATTCGCATACAATGCCGTTAATTGTAATCTGCATTTTCAGTCTCCCTCCTCAACGCGAACAGCACGAACCTCACCGCGTGAACCTTTCATCATCGAACGCGCCCAAAGCGACACAGGAATTGTCTCGAATGCTTCTTTCGGACAAATATCACGGCAAGCTCCGCAGCCTATACATACTCTTATGTCCACAAAATGCGCTCCGTTCCCCGCTCCCGAAATTGCTCCCGTTGGACAGACCTCAGCGCAGCGGCGGCAGCCCACACATTTTGCGGGATTGATTTTAAACGCCGTCAACTCAGGACACATACCCGCAGGACATCTGTGTTCTTTAATGTGGGCTTCGTATTCGTCGCGGAAATAGCGTATACTTGAAAGAACCGGATTAGGCGCAGACTTTCCGAGAGCGCAAAGTGAACAATCCTGCATCATCTCACCTATCTCTTCAAGAAGTTCGATGTCGCCTTCTCTGCCTCTCCCGCTGCATATATTTGTCAAAATATCACGCATATGGCGCAGACCTTCACGGCAGGGCGTACATTTTCCGCAGCTCTCACCGCAAAGGAACTGCACATAGTATCTCGCAAATTCAACCATACAGCTTCTGTCATCCATCACAATCATACCGCCGGAGCCCATCATAGTTCCATATTCGGTGAGCGTATCAAAATCTACCGGCAAATCAAGAAGCAACGCGGGAAGACTTCCTCCCGAAGGACCTCCTGTCTGAACCGCTTTAAACGGTCTGTCGTTTTGAATTCCTCCGCCTATGTCATAAATCAAATGTCTGAGGGTAACGCCCATCGGAACTTCAACAA
>JAUNXW010000146.1 GCA_030539595.1 Methanocorpusculum sp.
GAGAGCCGAAAACTAAGAAATATATAAACCTTAACCAACCGCCCGACAAAAAAAAGAGAGTTAATCCTCATCAAACCAAAAAAGTTCCTCAACCGAAACCTCCAAAACCTTCGCAATATCGAACGCGAGTTTAAGAGACGGATTATATTTCCCCCTCTCAAGATGAACAATTGTCTCGCGCCTTACTCCGACTTTATCCGCAAGCTCTCCCTGAGTAATATTCAGTTCAGCCCTTCGCTCTTTTATTTTTGTATTCAGCATCAGCAGCCTTCCCCTGCGGATTCTGCGAACTGAAAAATCGTGAGCCTGAGAATAAACACAATCATCGAGACTGTGAACACGCCAATCAAAATCAGCGGAAGATACTCTTTCAGATTCAGCAGAACCGTTGAAGCAACGGAGACGCCGAACAAAGCAACCGACGTAAAAAATCCTGCTGCAGCTGATTTTCTCAAATACTCCGCAAAGAGTTCATCATATTTCACGCCCGCGTATGCAAAGAATACAAAGAAACCGAAGAAGCCGAAGTATTCGTAACTGCCTGTATAAATCCCGAGAAATCCAAGAAAACCCAGAAGACCGATTAATGAAATTTTATTCATTGTGTTATATATTTGTAACAATGTTATAAATATATAACGTTAGCATGTTTTGTACAACCATCTAATCCAATGTTTAAATTAATTTAAGATGCCACATTCCACAAACCTAAAAACACAGCAGCTATTTAATTAATTCAGCCATAACCGCAATATCTTCAGAAGTCATCAGAGATTTGGATTTCTCAATCAAAAGATTTCCGCCCGTCATAATATATGAAGGCATTATCCTCATATCGCGGTAAAAAATCTCACTGCCCCTCAATTTATAAGTCGAAACCGCAGGAACGGCATTTTTCTTTGAAGCCTTCTTTGAAATCATATTAAACGACTTCTTCGCAACATCACCCATAAGCATAATCACCCTCACATTCGGAAACAAAGAAAGTTCTTTTTCAAGATAAGGCAGGCTCTTTTCTATACAGCTTTTATCCACAGCGGATTCGGTTTTCGGAATCTTAACCGCATTGGTAATGTAAATCCCAAGATTTAAAATATCATCAATAGAATAAACCAAAAGCCCCGCATTTTGAAAAAGAGGGATTGTAGTTTTCATATAATCCGCGTTCGCTCCTCCGTAAAAATCATTCGAAGAATCGAAAGGAACAACCTCATTAATCATAACCGCCTTAACATTCAGCGGATTCATCTCAACATCATTCAGCCGAATATCTTCGGCAGCTCCGACAGATTTTATCAACTCATCTTTAATATTCATTTTCTCCTAACGCTCACTTCACCCGAAACAAGAGTGCGCTTAACTCCGTTAACCGAAACAATAAGACCGCCGTCATCATCAATTCCAAGACACAAAGCATCGCTCCATACATTATTTTCACGGAAAATAATATCTTCCCCAATCAAAAATGAACGTCTGCGGTACTCATCGATGAATTTTTTATCACCTAATGATTCGGTGATTTCCAAAACATTTTTTATAATCTCACCCGCAAGTTCGTTTCTTGTAACCGCCTCGTTTTCAAAAAACAAAGAACCGGCAATCTCTTCAAGTTCGGGCGGGAAACTTTTCGTCTTAAAATTTACACCTATTCCGACAATCACAAAATCCACAACGCCCGACTCGAAATCGCTCACTGCTTCGCAGGAAATACCGCAGACTTTTTTCCCGCCGACAAATATATCGTTCACCCATTTTATCTGTGGTGTCAGGTCAGAAAATTTCTCAACTGCTTTACAGACCGCAACAGCCGATGCGGTTGTAACAAGAACAGCCGAAGAAAAATCCGTTTTAAGCCTCAAAACGATACTCAAATAAATCCCTCCTTCAGATGAATAAAATGAACGCCCAAGTCTGCCCTTTCCTTTAATCTGCTCGTTTGCAATTACAGCCGTTCCGTGTTCCGCGCCCGAAACAGCGAGCAGTTTTGCGTCCGTATTCGTTGACTCGGTTGATTTTTTCAAAATCACGTTGGGAGAACCCGAGAGATTTTTAATAATTTCAGGTGACAGAACATCAGAATTCGGAGAAAGAGAATAGCCTTTGTTTGTTACGGCTTCGATTTTGTATCCGCGGCTTTCAAGATTTTTTACAGCCTTCCAGACGGCCGTTCTTGAAATTCCGATTTTTAGAGCAAGGTCTTCACCCGAAACAAAAAATCCTCTGCTCTCTTCAAGATATTTTAAAACGAGGTCGGAACTTTTCATAAAAAAAAGATTAGAAGGTTGTTGCCGGCTGATGCTTAACCTCTTTGGGTATGAAGAAGTTGATTAAGAATTCCGGCAGCTGTTTGTCGCTTGAGATGAGCATCTTCATGTAAGCGTAGCCGTCAGATGTGTTGGAGATGTATTTGAAGTCAACCTTGAACTGAACGGTCATAACAGTCAATTTGCCCCAGAATAAAGTCAGAGTGGCTTTTGTCGGGTTAATGCTTACGATTTCGTTTGAGACAAGTTTATAGGTTACTCCGCCGACGGAAATCATCATTTCGTTGTTCATTGAAAGCGCCGTCATTTTGTAGCCGCAGGCGTTAACTTCCTGACCTATCGGGAACCATACTTCGTATTTTGTATCATACGGGTAACTTGCGGTGGCGTCGCTTGATGTAATTGTTACTGTAGCGGAAAGCACAGTGATTACTGCGAGTATGATTAAGATTATGAGGATTATGAAGAAGGCTTTGAGCCCGCCGTGTTTCTTTTTGGGCTTTTCTTCTTTTTCCTGAGCCTTGAGTTCTTTTTCCGCTTCAAGTTTGGCAAGTCTTTTGGCTTCTTCTTCTTTGCGAGCCTCTTCGGCTTTTTTGGCTTCGTCTTCTCTTACGAGAGCCTGAGCTTTTTTAAGTTCTTCCGCCTTTTTGGCTTCTTCTTCTCTTTTGATTCTCTCGGCTTCTTTTACCGCTTCGGCTTTTTTCTCTTCTTCTTCTTTTTGTTTGGCAAGCCTCTGGGCTTCGGCTTTTTTTGCCTCTTCGGCTTTACGTGCTTCTTCTGCTTTTTTTATCTCTTCTGCTTTTTTAAGTTCTTCAAGACGCTTTGCTTCCTGAGCTTTTTTGATTTCCTCTGCCCGTTTTAAAATGTCGTCATCGGTTAATTCGGGTGACGGTGAAATTTCATCAGTCATAATATGGAATTCTTCGACGGTTTAGAATATATAACTTTGTTTTATGGAGATGTTTTTTTTATGGGTTGTTCAATAGTTCTGTGAATCTGCGGGATGTACTGCATCTAAAAGATTTAGTTCATTTTTTTAATCGACATAGTTTTTGCTCTACTTGTGATTGATGAGGAAAAGCCTAAATTTAGTCGTTAATTGTGCTGTTTCATATTTTTCATGATGTACTCGACACTAAATAAATCAACAAAAAAATTAATTATTAAAAAAATCAGCGCAGCAATTTATTCAGAACCACGAGTCGAGTGTTGCCTGACCTTTTTTACTTCCGAGTTTTTCAAGCCCCGACTCGACGCGTTCTTTTGTAAATCCGTGCTGTTCGCATAAAATCTCAATAACTTTATCGCGGTCGGACGAACGATTTTCAATAGTATAAGAATCGTTTACAGGCGGGTTCAGGAAATAATTTATGAGCGTTTCGGGTTCTGCCGAATTTTCTGATTCTTCAATTCTTTCAAAGAAATTTCCGTCTTTAACCACTTTTATCGCAGTCTTGGGACCTATCCCCTTAACCCCGGAATTATAATCCGTTCCGATAAGCAGCGCGGTCTGAATAAGTTCCTCGCGTGTGATTTCAAGCCCCGACAAAACATCGCCGAGCATAAGACGCTCGGGAACAACAGTAACAATCCTTCCCCTTATTTTTCTCTTGCCCGAAACAGTTACATTTCTCACCAGATTCGATGTACCGAACAGAAGCGAATCGTAATCCTGCGAAACCGCGTAAGTAACATCACCTTCGTTAACCATAAACGCAGACTGCGCTTCTCCTTCCTCGGGCGCCTGAATCCACGGGATTCCAAGCGCGCTCAGCAACTCCTTTGACGACTCAGTAATATATTTATCAACTTTTGAAGACGCCATAGCATATTTTCTTGCGCTCTCCTCATCGCCTTCCTTCATTGCGCGGTCGTA
>JAUNXW010000012.1 GCA_030539595.1 Methanocorpusculum sp.
CGAAAACAGAAACGTTCAGTTAATTTTATCTTACATAGCAATACACGAAATCTAAGCTAAAAGTCAATTTGATGTTTTTGTTTTCGTGCTTTTCGCGTTTTTTTCGTGTGGTTTTCGTGGTGAAACGATACGCGCTCAAAGGTCAATAAATTATAATTTCAAATTAATTTAAATATCTGAATCTACTATTGGACAGACTCTTTAGGAGTTTGTCAAATAGCGGAAACCTTTAGGTTTCTTAGTTGAGGCGAGATGCTTTAGCATCTTTAGCTGAGCAAGTCTTGGACTTGCGAGCCAAGTGGAACACTTGCGAATCGTCATGTGAATCCGTTGAACAAACTCATTAGACGGAAGGCATAGAATAATTACCCATAAAAATAAAAATAAATAACGCAGACAATCTGCTGAAAATATAAAAATGACCTCCGCAAAAAAACATCCCCGCCGCGAAGATGATTCACGAATCGAGGCTCTGGACAGAAAACTCTCTGAGCTTGGCATCAGAATCAAAGATGAAGACAGCAAAAAAGTCACAGACGAAGTCTTCGACGAAGTAACTCTTTTAGCCCTTTACAAACTCGTCAACCGAAAAGTAATCACATCAATGGGCGGTTCAATTTCAACAGGCAAAGAAGCGAACGTATTCCTTGCCGAGCGTGAAGAAAAAACAGCCGCAGTAAAAGTTTACCGCATAAGAACAGGCAACTTCACAACAATGAGCGATTACATTCTCGGAGACCCGCGGTTTGCGGGAATCCGCAGAACTCACAAAGACATAATCTTTGCGTGGACAAAAAAAGAGTACAGCAACTTATCGCGTGCGAGAGAAGCAGGTATACCCTGCCCCGAACCTTACGCATTTGACAGAAACATACTCATCATGGAATTTCTCGGAGAAAACGGCATACCTTACCCTCAAATGAGGGAAGCTCTGCCCTCAACTCCAGAAAAAACCTATGAAGAAGCAGTCGGACTAATCCGTGATCTTTACCAAAAAGCAAAACTCATTCACGGCGACCTATCGGAATACAATATTCTTACAGGCGAACACGGTCTCATCTTAATTGACATGGCTCAGGCGGTTACACGCGAACATCCGAGCGCCTACCGGTTCTTATTCAGAGACATAAAAAACATCAACCGCTTCTTCAAAAACAAATGCGAAATACGCGACGAGCACGAAATTTTCAGAGACATCGTCGGAGAAGAATTTTTCGAGATATAAAATGACACAGGAAATTAAAATTACAACAGACAGAATCGGCGCCGTAATCGGAAAAGGCGGCGAGACACGCAAAGACCTTGAAAAAACACTTAACGTATCGCTCACTGTCGACAGCGAAACCGGAATTGTTCAGATTAAAAACGAAGACGACCCCCTCGCAGAAATCCGCTCAATGGAAGTCATCAAAGCAATCGGCAGAGGATTTTCTCCCGCACACGCGAAAAAACTCATTGAAGATGACGACATGATTCTTGATTTAATAGACATCTCAGATGTCGCCGACACTCCGCAGAAGATTGCAAGAATCAGAGGAAGAATCATCGGAAAAGAAGGAAAAGCCCGTGAGCAGATTGAAAATATGACCGGCACAATGATTTCCGTCTACGGAAAAACCGTTGGAATAATAGGTCTTCCCGAGCAGATGGCAGACGCTCATTCGGCAGTTACAATGCTAATCAACGGTTCAGACCACAACACAGTGTTCAACTTCCTCGACAGGAAAAAGAAAGAAGCCAAGATGGACATGCTCAACTATTACTACTGAGATTCAATCAGTCGTAATCTATATATCCGATTAGTGACGTCGAAGATGTTCCACTCGAAACAAAGGGGTATATAAGAACCAATGTAAAAATCATGAAAATAGACACTCTGCCAATCCCAAAACAACTGCGCGACACGTATCTGAAAAATGGTATCGAAGAACTCTATCCGCCGCAGGAAGAATGTGTAAACGCAGGTTTATTCGAGCGCAAAAATATATTGGCGGCAATTCCCACGGCTTCCGGAAAAACTTTGATTGCGGAGACCGCAATGCAGAAGGAAATTTCCGAGGGCGGAAAGTGTCTTTATATTGTTCCTCTGAAGGCTCTTGCCGCAGAAAAATATGAAGACTTTTCAGGAAAATCCGTAAAAGTCGGAATTGCAACCGGAGACCCTGACCAGCGCGACGAATATCTGGGCAGATACGATATAATTGTCGCTACTTCGGAAAAAACCGATTCCCTTCTGCGCAACAAATCCGAGTGGCTCAAAAGCGTATCGCTTCTTGTTGTCGACGAAATTCACTTAATTGGTGATGAATCCCGCGGCGCAACGCTTGAGATGGTCATTGCAAAACTGCGGTATCTTAACCCGGATATGCAGATAATCGGATTATCCGCGACAATGGGAAATCCTGAAAAACTTGCCGCGTGGCTTGATGCGAAACTTATTACAAGCGAGTGGAGACCGGTTGATTTAAAAGAAGGCGTCTACCATCAGGGCGCAATACATTTCCACGGCTCTGAAAGAATTCTTGAAACTCCGAAAAAAGACGATGACCTCAACCTAATGCTTGATACAATTGCAGAAGGAGGGCAGTGCCTTGTATTTGTTTCATCAAGACGTTCTGCTGAGGCTTTCGCAAAACGTGCCGCGTCGGCTTTGAAAAAAGAATCCCCCGAACTCGATAAATATTCGGAAATTATTGAAAAGGCGGATACAACCCAGTCGGGAAAAACCCTCTCCCTTTCCGTTAAAAAAGGCGCTGCCTTCCATCACGCAGGACTTCCAAGAGCTGCACGCGAAGCTGTTGAAACGGGGTTTCGAAAAGGCGACATCGCTGTAATTTCTTCAACCCCCACACTTGCCGCAGGATTGAATCTCCCCGCACGGCGCGTTATAATCCGTGATTACACAAGATATGAAAGCGGATACGGTATGCAGAGTATTCCTGTCATGGAATATCGTCAGATGGCAGGACGAGCGGGAAGACCAAGACTTGACCCTTACGGAGAGGCTGTCTTAATTGCTAAGGAAAAAGATGACATTGACAGACTTTTTGAGGAGTTCATCGACGCACCCGCAGAAGACATCTCTTCCCAGTGCAAAAACGAAAAAGAACTCCGCGGACATCTTCTTGCGTTGATTGCCTCGGGCTTTGCCAAAAATATTGACGAGGTAACAGGGTTTATGGCAAAGTCATTTTACGCAAGCCAAAAATCCGTCACGAAGATGCTTGACAGGAAAATCAAGAACGCTCTTGACTTCCTGAAAAAATCCGGACTTATTGAATCTGACGGAACAGAAATCTCTCCTACAATGTTCGGCTCGCTTTCATCAAAACTTTACCTTGACCCGGAGTCGGCTTTAATGATTAAAAACGCCCTCATTGAACGTGATTCTGATTTCTCAGCCTTTGGAATGCTTCATCTGCTCTGCATGACACCCGATATGTTCAGATTTTATCTCAAGGCGTCGGATGAAAAACTCGTTGACTCGGTAATCAGCGAGCGCGGGGACGAACTTTTCAGCGAAGAACTCTGCGAAGAATTTTTCGCGGCAATAAAGACCGCTCTCGTTGCTGAGGAATGGATGTCGGAAGTGCCCGAAGACACAATTTGCGAACACTTTTCGATAGGTGCGGGCGATATTCACGCGGTTGTTGAAAATCTGCGCTGGCTTATTCACGCCGCGTCAAGAATCTGCCACGAGTTCACGCCTTCTTTTGATAAAGAGATGTCAGACCTTGAGATTCGCGTAACCCACGGAGTTAAAGAAGAACTCATCCCGCTGATTTCGTTGAAAGGCATCGGACGTGTTCGTGCAAGAAGACTGCTTAACAGAGGATATGACAGCCCTGCGGCTCTTCTCAAAGCTGACGAGAATGAACTCATTGGAATACTCGGTGCGGTAATTACCAAAAATATTCTTCAGCAGGCAGGGAAGAAAACAGGTTTGAAAAAGCAGAGGGAAGAGATTGAAGAAATTGCTGAAATTACAGAAACAAAAAAAGAGGAAGCCGAAGTTTTGAAAAAACCTCAGGCGTCTCTTTTTGATTTCGGAGGATAACAATGGAGATTTTTTCAGGAAAAATAAATGCGGAGAATGTCTCAAAAACACTTTCCGAAGTAAACCGTATCGGCGAAAAAACAAATTCGGTAATCGTGCTCTTCGACGCGGAAAAAACCGCGGGTGCCGAGCATATCCGCTCGGCAGGAACTCATGCAAAGCGTGCTTTCGATGAAAAAAGAAACATAGCCCGCTCTCTTGCGATGGAGATTTTAGTCTACGCCTCAGGTCAGAGACAGTGTTCGCTTGCGACACGCTTTGGTCTGCACGTTGGAGAGAACTCGGTCTATGTTCTGATTTTAGACGGAGACGAGGCGTCAGCGAAGGCGGATATTCTGAAATTCGTGACTGAATCAAGCGTAAATTTTCCAAGTGCGGAAACCCTGAAAGCAGAGTTTCAGATTACCGATGAAGAGCTTGCCGTCATTGGCGAAGACAGAATTGTTGAGTTAGTTCTTGAAAGAGTAGCCCTCGTTGACGTATGGAAATGAGATACAGAATATTTCTGATAATTGCCCTGATAATAATATTAGTCCCCGCGGTTTCTGCGTCCGATGAACTGATTATCATTCATACAAATGATGTTCATGCAAGATATGCAGACAATCTCGGATACGCAAATGCGTCAGATATCGTAAACGATTATCGAAAAAATTACGAAAACGTTCTGCTTCTTGACGCAGGAGACACACTCAGCGGAAAACCCGAAGCGGGAATCTCAAAAGGCGAATCTGCTGTTGAAATAATGAATGTCATGGGCTACGACGCAATGACTGCAGGCAATCACGAATATGACTACAACCTTGATGTTCTTCTAAAAAGAGCTGAAGAAATGAACTTCCCGATTCTTGCGGCAAACGTATTCTACAAAAATTCAGGCGAACCTGTTTTTGAAGATAATACAATCATCGAAAAAGGAAACTGGAAAATAGGTGTCTTTGGGATTGCAACGCCCAATACTGTTGAAACATCAACCTACGGAAGAGAAATGCCCATTGACTTTGCCTCAGGCGAAGAATTATATTCTATTGCTCAGGCTCAGATTAACGAACTGAAAAACAGCGGATGCAATTTTATAATATGTATATCCCATCTTGGCATGAGCGAATCGGATTACCCGGATACATCAGTTGAACTGCTTAATCACACAACAGGGATTGATTTGTGCGTTGACGGTCACAGCCACACAACACTTGAAAACGGATACACGGCAGGTGACTCATTAATTGTAAGTACCGGCTGTTATCTTAACGCGGTTGGTGTCGTCAAAGTAACTCCTGATAAAAAAATCACCGCGGAACTTATTGATTCGCACGAAGGTTCAGACAGTAAAGTCGCAGAAATTGTAAACAAGGCGCTTGAAGATGCTGAAGAATCATACAAACAGGTAATCGGTTATTCGGAAGTTTTCTTGAACGGAAACAGAAACCCGGGCGTCAGAACAGAAGAAACCAATTTAGGTGATTTTGCTTCGGACGCTCTGCAGTATTTTGCGAAAATCAAAGGTTTTGAAAGCGACGCGGCAATAATTAACGGAGGCGGATTAAGGTCATCTGTTTTGAAAGGGGACGTCACGCTCTACGATTTAATGAACCTTGACCCGTTCGGCAACACATTTGCGGTTATTTCTGTTGACGGAGAAACACTTCTGAAAGTATTGGAGGACAACACAGCAGTAACTCCGGAAGAAAGCGGTGGATTTCCGCAGGTTTCTGGGCTGAAATATTCAATAGATACTTCTAAAGAATATGTCGAAGGAGAGATTAACCGCGTGAAAATATTATCTGCGGGCGCAGAGGAGTTTGATGAAGACAAATTCTACAGAATAGCGGTAAACAGTTTCATCGCGAGCGGAGGAGACAAGTACGCGCCGTTTGCGAGTGCTGAAGTTATCTGTGACCAAAAGATTACGATTACGGAGGTCTACACTGATTATATTGCCTGCGGACTTGACGGCGTAATCGGAAAATATTATTCACAGCCTCAGAACAGAATTATAATTCAGTCTTCCCCTATGAATTTATTCTCTGGAAAACTTAACGGCAGATATTCTTTTGAAGAAATTTCAAAAATGATTCGGGTGACCGCATAATGATTATTGATATTCTGAATTCTGAAATTGACCCCGCAGGAAAAAATATCCGTGCGGCTATTGACTCGCTTATTGAAGAAAACAAAGAGTCAGCGTTTCCTTTGTTTGAAAACAACGAGATTACCTTCCACACAACAGCGAATCGCATAATTAATTCAACCTCCGCGGATGTCAATTGCGAGGCTGATTTAATTATTGTAGTCTCGCGTCACTCAAGTGTAAATCCTGTTCCCGTGTTAACCGTTCACCCTGCGGGAAACTACGGAAAAGCAGAACTCGGCGGAAACGATAACGAGCTTGGAAGAACAGCGCCTTTGTGGATGAAGGCAGTTCTCCAGAATCACGCAAAATTTGTTCCCGAAGGTTATCGGGTTTCATATGAAATCACTCATCATGGACCAACGGATTTTCCCGCGCCATTCTTTTTCGTTGAAGTCGGAAGTACGGAAAAAGAATGGAACGACGAGGCAGCATATACCGCAGCGGCAAAATCGGTTCTTTATGCAAAACCTTCTAAAGATATCGTTCCCTTAATCGGTTTCGGCGGAACTCACTATGCTGTCAGGCAGAGCGCAATAGGACTGAACACCAAAGGGGCTTTCGGGCACATAATGCATACGCGCGATACGGGGCGCGTTACTCCAGAAACCGTAAAGCAGATGATTGAAAAATCCGGCGGAGTATCCTACGCTCATGTCGATAAAAAATCTCTTTCGAAGTCTGAAATCTCAAATATAGAAGCCGCGCTGAAAGCGGTTAACCTTAGGGAAATCACCGAAGGCGAACTGATGATGCTTAACTCAATGTCGCTTAAAACATGGGCTGAGTTCGGCGAATTCGCAAAAAACGTCAGAAAAGACATCAGAATATTTCCCCACGGAAAAATTCCGGAAGGTAAACCTGTCTTAGTAACTCTTCCCGAAGATTTGTTTTCATGCGCTTTTCTGAAAAATGAAGAGGTGCTCATTGAAAAACTCGACAGCTTCGGCGGTGTGTTTCACTCAACAAATCCGAGCGGAAAATTGCTTCCGGTCTTTTTCACGACCGAATCCCTGCGGCGCAATCTATCAGATTATTTAATAGTCTTATCAATCCAACAAATAACACGTACACAGGATTGTCTGGTTGAAGATGACAAACTCACCATCACAAGACGTCAGTTTGATGCCGAATCAGCGCGCAATTTCGGTGTCCCTTCAGGTCCTCTGTTCGGCAGCCTTGCTGCTGGAAAAGAAGTCACCGTGAACGGAAAAACTGTCACGCCGGAAATGGTAACCAAAGTAACAACAACAACCATAAAAATCCCGGGATTGGAGAATTAACTCATGAGATCAATTGTAGAAGAAGCACTATCACGCAAACGGTTTGAAGATGTTGCCCGTGACGACAGCCCTATTTCAGCAATTTACGATGCTGAGGCTGAAGCCGAATATAAAGCGGCATCAAAGGCTGCTCAGGCAGCTCCCGCACCTGCTCAGGCATCACCTGCGCCTTCTGCGCAGCCTGCACCGGCAAAACAGACACCTCTGTTTACACAGGAACCTGCAAAACAGCAGCCTGCGCCGGTTGATTTATCAAGCCAATACAAATACACTCCGCCGAAATCTGCAGTGGAAGAGGACGCTGAGTTTGATGATATTCTCAATGCGCTCCGCACAAAAATTTCTGTTGTCGGCTGCGGCGGCGGAGGTTCAAACACAGTTGCGAGAATCTACGAAGAAGGTATTGAAGGCGCGGAAATTTATGCGCTCAACACAGATGCGCAGCATCTTTCAATGCTCCGCGGAAAAGTCGGACGCCGTATTTTAATCGGACGCCAGACGACCAAAGGGCTCGGCGCGGGCGCTATTCCCCAGCGCGGAGAAGAAGCCGCCATTGAAAGCGAAGATCTAATTCGTCAGGCAATCACAGGCAGCAACATGGTCTTTGTTACAGCAGGTCTTGGAGGCGGAACAGGAACAGGTTCTGCGCCTGTCGTTGCCAAAGTTGCAAAAGAAATCGGAGCACTTACAATTGCAGTCGTTACCCTGCCGTTTACAAGCGAGAGCGCTACCAGAATGGAAAACGCAGAAATCGGTCTTGAAAGGCTCAGAGAAGTCGCAGACACGGTTATAGTAATTCCAAATGACAGAATACTCGAAGTTGTTCCGCGCTTACCGCTTGCACAGGCGTTCAAGGTTTCCGATGAAGTCTTAATGCGCGCGGTCAAGGGAATCACAGAGTTAATCACACTCCCGGGTCTTGTAAACCTTGACTTTGCCGATGTGCGTACGGTAATGGAACAGGGCGGCATTGCAATGATTGGTGTCGGCGAGTCCGATTCCGAAGATAAAGCCACCGATTCGATTAAAAAAGCTCTGCGCTCTCCGCTTCTTGATGTTGACATCACCGGCGCGACCGCGGCTCTTATTAACGTAATAGGCGGTCCGGATATGACAATGGTCGAAGCAGAGGGCGTCGTTCAGGAAGTTTACCACAGAATTGATCCCGGAGCACGCATTATCTGGGGAGTTCAGGTTGACCCGAATATGGAAGGCCGTATGAGAACAATGCTCATCGTAACAGGTGTTCAGTCACCACAGATTTATGGTAAGGAGCAACAAACATATACGGCATCACAACCATCAAGTCCGATTCAGCGTTCTAAGTTTGAGATCGACTTCTTAAAGTGAATAGGTGAATAAATTGGCTAAACAAGAGGCAAAGACAGAAGATAAGAAAGAGACAAAAACTCTTCCTTCAATCAATATCAAGAAGCCGGAGATTTCTAAAGCCAGCATCTCCGAGTTCTTCAGAAAATATATCCGTGTATTGAAACTTGCACGCAGACCGACAAAAGAGGAGTTCTGGAAGATTTCGGCTGTGGCAGCTTTAGGTATCGTATTAATCGGAGTTTTAGGATTCCTGATTGGACTGGTATTTACATATCTCCTCCCGCACGTATGATCGATTCAGAGTTTGGAAATCATTACTATATCATCAAGACGACTTCAAAGCACGAGCGAACCGTTGCAGACAACATCGCGGAAGCTATTGAAAACAATATGACAGACGTTGTCGTTTCTTCGGTGATTGTTCCGGATGATATTAAGGGCTATGTTTTTGTTGAAAGCCCTGAGGAGCATGCGAGAATTGAGGAACTCATAGAGACCATTGCACATGCAAGAATTGTCTTAAAAGATGAGACCTCGATGGAAGAGATTAAACATTTCCTCGTGCCGAAACCTGCTGTTTCGGGTATTGATGAGGGAACTATTGTTGAACTCATAGCAGGTCCGTTCAAGGGCGAAAAAGCTGTGGTTAAGCGCGTTGACCACACCAAAGAAGAGATTACAGTCGAACTTTACGAGTCAATTGTACCTATCCCGATTACTGTCCGCGGAGATAATGTCCGCGTTCTTGACAGAAATCAGGACTGATTTTTTTATTGAGGCTGCCCAATCGGGTAGTCTAATATTTATGTTTGAAGTTGAAATAGCAAACTCATAAAGCGCAACCGCATAATTATTATTTAAATTTCAACAGGTTTTAAAAAAGTAAAATTGTTGGAATCAGCGTCTACTTATTCTTCTCTTCTTCTCTAAGACGCTGTTCTTCCTCAGCTTTTTCAATCTTGTCCGCCCTTCTGCTGAACCATTCATAAACAAGGAGGATAATTAAAATGACAACAGCAATCTGCCAGATATACATCGGAATATATCCAAGCAGAGGGATTGATATAACAGCCTTGCCCACAATCCACTCATCCTTAATCGGATAAACTCTGCCTATCCCGTTGAAAGCTAAGGTCTGGTCTTCTACTTTATTGTTATCGCCTTTAGTAATATAACCTGCATTAACATCATAAGGGAAACCGTAATTATCTCTTGCCTCGGTTTCATTAATCCAGCCCACAACCCTGTGAATAATTGCAGTCGTATGAGTGTTTCCGTTAGGATTGTAAACAATAATATCACCGTATCCGCCAAAAGACGTCTCATTTCTTTCCTGCGCTTCATTCGATGTAACTATTTCGCCGAGACGGTCTTTTTGAACAATGAATACCAAATCGCCTACATTTAAGTTAGGCTCCATACTTCCGGACTCAACCGCAACAACGGACGGGAACGTTCCCGAAGCACCGAATAAAATTGCCCCAAGTCCTATAGCAAGAATAATTATAATTATGATACACTGGACAAGAGTAACTCTTGAAGGCTTCAAATCGCTTAATTTAGGTTTACCCTTATCAGTCATGATACTTCTATTAAATTATATGAATAATAGAGTTGTGAGTTAGTTTGTATACTCTATTGTTCCTATATTGTAAGTTCCGGCAAGATACGTGTTGTCATCAATCTTGACAACCGAGATAAACTCCATATCATCTATTCCACCGTCAACATTCTTGACAGCATCATAGAGATAACCTCCGTTTCTCATACCCATCTGATAAATATCTCTTCCAACGGATGTCCCGCGCGTATCGGTAAATCCTCGAAGGTCTTCTCCGACCTGAGACGAATCAGCCTGATATGTGATTAAGCATCCTTCTTTGTCAAACATCATCAAAGACATCTTATCATCTGAGAATAATCCGTTCTTTTTGTTGAACTCTACAGCCGCGGCTTCAACACCGTTTTTACTTACGTATGAAACAGCATCAGCCACATATGTATCGAGGGAATTCCTGACATCCATGCTCATCTGAGCATTTACTCCGCGCGGTTCTCCTCCGGAGAATACAAACCATTTGTCGTCCACAGGTAAGATGTAGAGCAGATTTATTGTCGTGCCTGATGTCTGCTCAACCCCTTTGAACCACTCCGGCGAAATTGCATAAACGTATCCTCCTCCGTGACCTGCACGAATTAAACACTGCATAACGGACTGAACGCCGTATACATCCTTAACGGTCAACTGATTTTCACCTACAAGTGACGGATTCTCCGACATAGCAAGAAGTGTTCCGTCGCTGTCGTAAGCAATTATATAATAATTGCTTGAAGCAAACGGACCGTCAGGGTTATTGAATTCCTCAAGGGCAATATCGCTGCCGTATTCGGTTGCATACAGCATTGCCTGGATTACATAATCTTCCAAAGTGACCGCATTTCCTAAATTCGGATTGGTACTTTCTGTACCGGCAAGAATTGCCGGAGCTGCAACTGTAATAACCACAACAGCTGCAACAACGGCAACTATACCGATTACGGTCAGTTTGTCTTTTTTACTTTCCAACATTTTACTTTTAACCTCCTTTTTTTATTGTATTGTATTTTATGTAAACTCCAGATGTGTCTTTGACAGCACCTTTGTAACTCCGCCTTCAAACGTGGCTTCGAGAATAATATTATCTGTTCCCGAATAACCCAATGCCATCCCTTCGATGATTATGGGCTCACCGCTCGCAATTGTGGGCTTTACATCAGGTACGCTGATTTTTTCTCCGGATTTTTCAAATGCCAATGAAATTGCTGTAATACCATTGATATCACTTCCTTCCACGATTGAGACCAATACATCGTTACCTGAAAGATACACTATTGTTCCCGCATCGGCAGCCACAGCACTCCCGTTTTCCCAGGGCATTACAAACCCAAGAGACTGAACGAGACCTATAATTACGACAACCGCAAGTACTGCAATTGCCCATTTTACTACTGCTGCAACGACCGGATCACGGCTTACCGTTATATTCCCGGGTTCGTATCTGTCAGGCATATTATTTACGTATCTATTTGCGAATGCCAAATCTGCTTGGAATCCATTTACGCTTGTTTTGCCTGATATATACATTGTCATAGTCGCACGCTCACAAGAAGCTGAAATATGTTTTACCGATTATCTCCGTTGATTTGTCTTCAAAGACAGCTTCAACGACGATATTGTCCGCACCTTTCTTACCTTCAGCCATATTTTTGAAGGTAATGGGCTCTCCTACTTTAACATCGTTGCAGGTATTAATATCCGACCTCGGAAGAGGTGAACTTTCATAGTAAACATATATCGATGAAATTGTCCGCGTGTTGTTTTCCTCGACAATAGATACTGCTATATCATTGCCTAAAAGCTGAACAAACGCTTTCACATCTCCGGATACGTATGCTTTCTGTGTGATTTCTTCGGGACCGCCGGCAGATACCATGCTGCCTATCCCGATGAATCCTACAACGACTGCAACAAGTAAGATTGCAATCAGACCAAATGACTTGGTTTTCATTTAGATCACCACCTCCGAATTGAATGGCGGATGATCTTGCGGCGGTACAACACCCCTGCTGTTTCCTCCATAAGCAGGGCGCAGGCACGCAATGCCTGACTTTGTATTTGACTTCTTTACGTTTTTCTTCATAACCAACAACTCTCTTACTCGATACTGACTGTTTTGGATTTTACTTTCTTTTGCGTAAAAGCACCTAATTGGATTAAGACTGAAATATTGACGGACGATTCTGTCGCCTGTCAGACTTGCACAATTTATTGTGGGCAAGATGAATGGTTACTTTCCGCAGTTTCTTGCTAGAGACTTTGATTAATAGAATAGGCACGACTATTTTATGACCTACTCTTGTGTGTATATTCTGTTTTGAACATAGATAAAGCTATCCTTATACGATCTGGACAGAAATATAATGCATCAAATTAAAGCCGAAATCAAATTTAAACCTCATTAACAATAAATCCGACTAACAAATCATATAAATAAATTAACACAAAAACAGAATCAAAAAAATTATTGAATGACGTCGCCGTCAAAAACATCCTCTTCTTGTTCCTTATACATCGGAACAGCCTTATCAAACACAATGGATTCATCTTCCGGCGGTTTAATCTCAAACCCGATTAAACCGACAACTGCATTTCTTGTTGCATATGGGTCTTCAACCGGACCGAACGAAATTACTTTTTTTCCTCCCGCAAAAATTTTAATCTTTCTTCCATTAACAAAAATCGCATCGATTTTATCCAGACGGACTTCCCTGTAATTTTTACTGCCACGCATCATGCATACTCTTCTCGGAGTAAGCATAAACCTTGAAGTTTTCAGATTTCTGATACCGACGAAAAGCAGAATCAGCGCAATAATCCCCGCAGCCGCACAAACAATTATTTTTTCAACGGGTGTCGCAAAAAAACCATCCAGAGTTATCAAAAAATCCGGAACAAGTTTATCTGAAGAATTAAGCAGACTGACAATAACGCTAATCAGCCACGCAGAAGCCGCAACCAACGCGAGAATAATAAATCCTATTATATATGGAACAATGTATGACCCTTTTTTAGAATCTTCCCACACAATTCCTTCATTGAAGAGGTACTTTGTCATTCGTATCACCGGATAAAATAAAATTGGACGCGCTAACAGATATATGTTAGGTATTCTAAATCCTGAGCAAGATGTACCGCAAATGTGAAGACTTCAATATTTTTTGAAGTTAAAATTAATAACTAACAAAAATTTCGAAGTTAACGCCGCATTTATCACTAAAAAATGCCAATAAGTATGTATGATAAAAGTACCTTCAATACTCGATAAGATTACAGCACTCTTAATTGTAATTTTTGTTTCGACAGCTTTCAGAAAATAATTACGTCCCGAAACTCTTCATTCCCCAGTCCGCCATTTTTTCTAAGATGGGAATAAAACTCTCTCCTTTTTCCGTTAAGGAATATTCTACTTTGGGAGGGACTTCCTGATACACGTATCTTGAAATAAATCCGTCAGCTTCAAGTTCCCTGAGCTGTTTTGTGAGAACAGTCTGAGTGATTCCGGGGACAAGTTTGTAAATTTCGCTGAATCTTTTTGTTCCGTCGTTTAAAAGCCAGAGCAGAAGAAATTTCCATTTACCGCTTAGCAGTTTCTGAGTCTGACAGACTCCGCAAATCTGCGGCAGTGATTTTTCGCACGCAGTGCGTGGGACTGTGCAGTTCTGACATCTTTCGGGCAGTGTAATATCAATATCGGTCATAGTATCATAAATGATAGTATCAATCTTTTTGAATACTACTTAGTATATCAGCGATACGAACTAATAATATTATGTATGAAAGTTTTAGGATTATCATCAAGCGTTCGAAAAGGAAACAGTCAGGGACTTCTTCAGGCAGTTCTCGACGGAGCAAAAGAAGCGGGCGCTGAGGTTGAACTCATCAGGCTCGCAGACAAAGACATCAAGCCGTGCAAAGGCTGCGGTTACTGCAAAGCAGAAGGTCACACAACCTGCGTAACAAAAGACGACATGCAGGAGATTTACAAAAAAATCGCAGAGGCAGACGCGGTTGTTCTCGGCTCACCTGTTTACTTCGGGAGACCAAATTCAATTGCGCTTTGTATGGTCGAGAGAATGTATGCAATGGTCGATGCCAAATTCGCATCACACATTAAAGCGGGTAAAAATTTTGCATCGGTTCAGACCTGCGGTTCAAACGGCGCAGATGTTACAGATGCAATTCACGCATCGCTTGCCGGAGCGTTTTCATTTTTCGGTATGAAAGACGCCGGTCATGTCTGGGCAAACAACTGTTACGCTCAGGATGACTTCTCTAAAGACACGGCAAAAATCGCGGAAGCAAAGAAGCTCGGCAAAAAACTTGCCGAGTAAAAAATAATTTTCAGGACACATTATTTTTTTTCTAAACGTGCCCTCACCATTTTGTAATTATTTTTAGGGAAGATTTTAAAAGTATACGCATCCGTCAATCAACATCATTTAACAAATCAATCAACTATCGTAATTAATATCCCTGAATATACCCAATTCTAAAATACTGTGAAAGTCGTAACGGTAGCAGGTCCGCCATCATCGGGCAAGACCTCTGTCATACTCAAAACAATTCAGACGCTCGGACTTCCCAAAGAAAGCGTAGGCGTTGTCAAATTCGACTCGCTGACATCCTTTGACAACCTGCGCTACAACGAATACGGAATCAAAAATCAGACAGGGTTTGCCGGAAAAACCTGCCCCGACCACTTCTTTGTAAGCAACGTTGAAGACGCAGTCTCGTGGGGAAAAAAACAGAACTTCTCCCTTCTGATAACCGAAAGTGCGGGGCTTTGCAACAGATGTTCACCATACATCAACGGAATATTATCCGTCTGCGTAATCGACAATTTATCGGGTGTCAACACGCCAAGAAAAATAGGTCCAATGCTAAAATATGCGGACGTCGTTGTCGTTACAAAAGGAGACATAGTCTCGCAGGCAGAAAGAGAAGTATTCGCCTTCAACATACGCGAAGTAAACTCCAAAGCCGCCATATTGTTTGTCAACGGCATAACAGGACAGGGCTCTTTCCTTCTCGCGAAATATTTCCGCGAAGCAATGGATATAGAAACCTTAAAAGATCGAAAACTTCGCTTTACAATGCCTGCCGCAATATGTTCCTACTGCACCGGCGAAACCTGCATCGGAGATAATTATCAGATGGGTATGCTTAGAAAAATGGAGTTTGACGATGAATAATCTCCTGAAAAAAATCTCGGAACTCACTTTGGAAAATCTTCTGAAAGAATACCCAATAGCCGAAGACTATCTCGCAAACATCCGCTTGAGCGGAATCAGCAGAGAAAAAACATTCGCTGATGCGTTAGCGGATGTCAGCGAAGACTCGCTTGAAGAATTCGGGCTCACAAGAGAAGAAGCTGTGGAACATTTATGTTCCTTCCTTGCAGCATTTGAAAACGACAGCACAGCTGGAAAACGAAATATAACCTCGCTTACAATTCTTGGCGGACACAACAAATCAAAAATCCCCGAAACCGCTGAACTTACAATTTATCAGGGTGAAATAATCAGTATAGTAGGACCTACGGGTTCGGGAAAAAGCAGACTTCTTGAAGATATAGAATGTCTTGCGCAGCGTGACACACCGACGGGAAGGCAGATACTAATAAACGGTTCTGTTCCCGACGAAGAATGGAGGTTTTCAACGGGGGGAAAACTCGTCGCACAGCTTTCTCAGAACATGAACTTCGTAATGGACTTAACCGTTCGCGAATTTCTCGTGATGCATGCAAAAAGCAGGCTCGTTTCAAATGTCGACGAGGTCGCCGAAAAATGTTTTGCCTGCGCAAACGGTCTTGCCGGAGAAAAATTCACGAAAGATACAAAAGTTACGCAACTCTCGGGAGGGCAGTCGCGGGCTTTGATGATTGCAGACACCGCTTTGATGAGTTCCTCGCCGATTATCTTAATCGACGAAATTGAAAACGCGGGAATCGACCGCAGAAAAGCCATAGAACTTCTTGCGGGCAACGAAAAAATAATTCTGATGTCTACTCACGACCCGCTTTTAGCTCTTCGAGGAGACAAAAGAATTGTAATTTCAAACGGCGGTATAGCCAAAATTATTGAAACGACCGATGCGGAGCGAAGCAGTCTTTTCCGCATTGAAAAAATCGACAATGTATTGCAGGATATGAGAAATAAACTGCGCTTCGGTGAGTCAATTACCGAAGATATGATACCGAATCTGGAGAATTAACCATGTGGGAACTTTACGACGCATTAATTGAAGGAATAGCAGACGACATTACAGCGGAAGAAATTGTTGTTGGAGGCGAATCGAGTTATGTAATCAGCAGCACTGGCGGTTTCGGCTACGCAGGCTACCGTGATTACGCAGAGCGTGCCCCGCTTGTTACGAAGAACCGAGTCGGGCTTCCGTTAAAAGAGGTTGCCGAGTGTATCAAGTCCTGGAATTTTTATGAGGCATCCATAGGTCACGCAGCAATTTGCGCATACTATAACGACCCGAAGATTGCCGCAGAAAACGGGATTGAGGTCTTTGAGCGAAAATGTGTTGAGGAAAGACTGAAAGATCCGTTTATCAGTTCGCAGAATCTTGTGAAAGGAAAGAAGGTTGTTATTGTCGGTCACTTCCCGTTTATTGAAAAACTTATCGCGCCCGTGAGTGACCTGAGTATTATCGAGTGGAATCCTCAGGAAGGAGATTTTCCGTATTCGGCTATTGAGTATCTTCTGCCCGAATGTGATTTCGCTTTCCTTACGTGCGCGGGTTTCGGAGACAAGACAATGCCTCGTCTTCTTGAGTTGAGTGAGAATGCAGAGAGCGTGACGATAGTCGGTCCGGCAACTCCTCTTGCCCCTCAGCTTTTTGATTTCGGTGTGGATGACCTTTCAGGATTTGTTGTGACGGACAACGGACTTGCGGCAAGAATTACAGCAGGCTCTGAAAACCAGAGAATCTTTTCTGCCGGAAGAAAGGTTGCGTTTAAGAAAGGGCAGTGAACTGTCTGAGTTAATTTATTTTTTGTGATGTGCCCAAAGGCTAAATAAGAGTTTGTCCAATCGTGAGTTTGAGATATAAATTAATCCATGAATAATTGTTGTCAGATAATTTGTTAGTGTAACCTGACTTTGACATTTGGATATATTTTAATTTATGATGTTGTCAGCTCTTCTTTTTATTAATGGTTAAAAATCACCAAGACATCAATTTGACTTCAGCATAACTTCACTAATTTTTATTGATTAGTTTCATTTCGACTAAGTTGGGGCTTCGCTCCGTTTATCACTCCGCTCAGCGTTGATAGGAATTTATTAGAAGTTCGGCTCACTTCGTTCA
>JAUNXW010000147.1 GCA_030539595.1 Methanocorpusculum sp.
CAGCAACTCAAGTATTCAGGCGTCAGAAACAGAAATACCCGAAGACATGACAGCAGGTCTCAACGATTTTACAAACGACCTCACAACAATTTATCAAATAACGAATGAAGAAATAGTAAGCCTTGCCGAAAAAATCGGCATCGCAGAAGACATATCTGAAATCAGCGACTTGGGATATGAATACTACGCAAAAAATCCGATGATTAACTGTCTCATCTACTATGATGACGAAAGCAGTGAAACCGTTGAAATCCCTGTTCAAATAGATACTGAACTCTCAAAATACATACAGTTCCCTACAAAATCTGAATTTGAAAAAAACAACGGCAGTATGCATATTTCAGGTCAATTCACAAGCAACTATGGATATGTTGACGCATATTACCGCTCGGTATATGATACTGACGGAAACTACAAAGGATACATAATACTCATAATAGACAAATACATAGGAGTAAATCTTCACCCCGCAATTGCAGATAAAGAAAGACTTTACGGTGAATACGTCTGTTTCCTCGTAAACTGCGACGGTAAAATAGCATACTCATCCGCTCAGGAAGCCATCGGCGAATACGTAACCAAAGAAAAAGAATTCTTTAACGGAATATGTCTGATTGAATCAAAAAATTCAGACTCAGGAGCATACAGATACGCAAGCAAAGCATTCTACAACTATCTCTCAGACACAAAATCGGAAAAAATAACCGCGTGGAAAAAATTCAGTCTCGGCGGAGAAGATTTCACGGCATATGTTGTAAAAGAACTCAGCAAGCCAGAAATTATTTATAAAGACGTATATGAAATCACAACCGAAGAAGCAATAAACAATGTTGAAAATTTGTATGTCTATGCAAACAGTCACGGAAAAAAAGCTGCGATTGAACTTGTAAACAGCGGACACTACTCAACACCGATTTATGTTTTGAATATGAAAGGAGACGTTCTCGCATGTTCTAACGCAGGATTAATAGGTCTGAACTTCCTTAACAACCGCGGAGTCAACGGATATTCATACGTAGAAGGAGCAATTATCACCGCAAAACAGGGAGGCGGATTTATTTATTACATCTTCCCAATAGACTCAACGGTTAACTGCCACGCGGGTCAGTGCAGTTTTGCATATATCGTGCCGATTGATGATGAATGTTTCATCTTCGGTCAGTTTTCGGGAATCACCGACAATCTGAAGACAGGTTCAAGAATCAGAATTGATTTGAGTGCAGCCGCCAGAACAATTATGATGGAGGCAAATCTCAACGGTGTGAATTCTGTAATCAGTAAAATCAATGCAGACCCTAAAAACGCTGGAAAACTTTTTGCACAGGATGCAAAAGTTCCTATTTCAGATATTACCGTCCTTGACTACAGCGGAAAAGTCTATGCTTCAATTATGCACCCCGAGTCAATCGGTGACACAATTACCGATTATAAGGATTTATATGGCGGTTCAACAATCAGAAAGAATATTCTGCTCGCAAGAAGCGGCAGCGGATTTATGCCAGACCTCTCGGCAAGTAAGGAGAAAGAAGGATATGTTGATTTATGGACAGTATGTATTGTGCCCATTAATGATGAGTATCTGATTACTGTTGCTGCATATTCGGGGACAAACGAAGATATTCTAACACCTTATATCTGATTATTTTTTATTCATATTTTTTTATTATGTCTGTTTTGAACTCGGTTGTATTCTGATACTTATATTTTGGATAGCCGAACATGCTTACCGCATAAACACGATAACCTTTGGGACATTCGATTATTTTTTCAACCGCTTTGTGAGTTATTTGCGAATATCCGTTGATGCAGCTTCCAACACCAACTGATTCGGCGTAAAGCATCATGTAATTCTGCGAGGCAAAGCAGTTGTCTTTTGCAAAGATGTCGTGTTTTGGTGATAGAATTATAATCAGAGCCTTTGCTCCGCAGAAAATCGGGTGACCTTTATCATACAATGATTTTTTCATGTGTCTGAATTCATGAGACATCCTTTTCAGTTTTTCTGATTTCTTCGGGCTGAATATTTTTACCGCAATTCTTGCGGGCTCAAGAATTTTTCCGTAGTTCTGATATTTTGAAATCACAGCCCTTTCAATTTCATCAATTTTATCAATGTCTGAGACAATTATGTATTTCCTATTGCGCACGTTTTTTGCCGCCGGCGCTTTTTCTCCAAAGTATACAATTCTGTCAAGAATTTCTGCTGGGATTGTTTCGTCCTTAAATTCCCTTACTGAGCGCTTGCCTGAAAGATTTTTTTCAATTTCGTTTCCTTCAAGGGAAGCCACCGAAAATCTGTTTGATGTAAGTGCTCCCCGAGGGCAAATTGCAGCGCAGTGAGCGCATGATATACATCTGTGAGAATATGCGACAGAAGATTTTTTATTGATTATTGATAGCGTAACTGTTGGACAAACAGAAACACAGAGACCACAGCCTGTGCATTTTTCCAAGTCGACAATTATATCCGAACTCATTATTAGTTATTGGATTTGACGTGAATTAAATACATTCTGAAAAACGTGAAGTGTTCGTCACTGTTTTTCCAGTATGGTTTATCTTTTCGTAAGTTCAATATTACTGCAGAGATTTAATCTATGTTCTTAATTGGTGAAGCTCTCTTAGGCGACGGTGCAGAACTTGCACACATCGACCTCATGATAGGAGATAAAAACGGACCCGTAGGCACAGCGTTTGCAAACGGTCTTACACAGCTTTCAGCAGGACACACACCGTTACTTGGTGTAATCCGCCCGAACTTACTCCCTAAACCGGCAGTATTAATCGTGCCCAAAGTCACATTAAAACACACCGAACAGGTAACCCAGATTTTCGGTCCTGCACAGGCTGCTGTTTCAAAAGCAGTCGCTGACGCGCTTGAAGACGGTATCTTTGAAGGAATGGATATCGAAGAGACAGTAATTGTCGCAAGCGTCTTCATTGACCCATCGGCAAAAGATTTCAACAAGTTATACCGCTTCAACTACGGAGCAACCAGACTTGCACTCTCAAGAGCAATTGAAAAGTTCCCCGACGCATCTGTTGTTCTCAAAGAAAAAGACAGAGCAGCACACGGAGTTATGGGATTCAAAGTTCAGAGATTGTGGAATCCGCCGTATTTACAGGTCGCTATGGATTTAATCGATCTCGGTCAGGTTGAGCGCGTGTTAAAGGGAGTTCCTCAAAACGATCACGTTATCTTTGAGGCAGGAACACCTCTTATCAAACAGTTCGGTCTTTCCGTAATCGGCAAGATTAGAGAGTTCAGACCCAACTGCTTCATCGTTGCTGATATCAAGACGCTTGACACAGGAAACCTCGAAGCACGTATGGTTTCAAACGCAGGCGGAGACGCAGCAGTTGTTTCAGGTCTTGCACCGATTGAGACAATCGCAGCATTCATTAAAGAAGCAAAGAAGTGCGGTATCTATGCAATTATTGATATGCTCAATGTTGCAGAACCGGCAAAACTTATCGAGAATCTCGCAAAGATGGGTGGAGCAGCACTTCTCCCGCAGTATGTTGAGATGCACAGAGCAATCGATAAAGAAGCAAGCGGAGAATATTCCTGGGGCGACATTAAAAAGATTAAGCAGATTGCATCAAAATACAATGCAAAGATTCTTGCGGCAACAGCCGGTGGAATTCGTCAGCCGGTTGTTAAGAAAGCAATTGCTGCAGGAGCAGATATTGTTGTCGTCGGTCGTGCAATCACAGCAAGCAAGGATATTAAAAACGCTGCAGAGAGTTTCCTTGAAGAACTCGATTCCGAAGAAATTGATCAGTTCAGAGTAATGACTGATTTCTAAAAATATTTTTTTTGATTTTTTATTGTGTATGCTATTGTATCCGCAATAGTCGTACTAAACTGATTTTTTAATGAACTTACGCGGTCTAACGATGTAAGTTCAAAGAGTAACGCAAGCCCTTCGGTCTTGCTCCGCTGAGTGAGTTCACTTCGTTCACTCACCGCAACAGAAAACTTAGACTAAATCGTGTCCAACGGATTCATATAATAATTGTATAAACTCACTAAGATGCTGTCCAATAGTGGAATCTGATATTTAAGTTAATTTGAAATAGTAATTTGTTGA
>JAUNXW010000013.1 GCA_030539595.1 Methanocorpusculum sp.
TGTATCATAAATTTGCCCCGCACCGCCCGCTGCAAGAACAACAGCATCGGCTTTAACAATTTCAAGATTTCCATCGCGGTCGCAGGTTACCGCACCGCAGACTTTGTCTCCGTCTTTTAAGAGTTCGACCACCGTCAGTTCATCGCGAATTGAAACGCCAGATCCGCGAAGTTTTTCAAGCAGAGTCATGACCATTTCGTGACCTGTGTGGTCTCCCGCGTAGCAGGTTCTCGCAAATCTCTGACCGCCAAAAGGTCTCTGCGCTATTTTATTTTCGCAGGTCATATCAAAGACGGCGCCCCAGGAAAATAGATCCCTGATTCGGTCGGGTGCTTCGCTTACAAGTGTCTCAACAAGGGCTTCGTCGTTTAAGTAAGCCCCGCCCTTCATTGTGTCTTCGAAGTGGGTTTTTTTCGAATCGCTGTCGTTTAAGACCGCATTGAACCCGCCTTCCGCCATCACTGTGCATCCGCCTTTGCCGGTGATTGTTTTTGAGATGATTATTGTGTCGCCGAAATTCACAGATTCAACTGCTGCTCTTATTCCTGCTCCGCCGGAACCTATTACGAGGACATGGCAGTCTGATTTTTCGGCTATAGACATTATGTGGATATTATTTGTAATTGAATCAAATATAACATTTGCAAACAAGCAAGTCTCTTTGAGTTTGTTTGGTCGTCATCTAAATCCGTTGGACAAAATTTTTTTGAGGATTTTTAGTGTCGGGTTCATCGCGAATCGTGATGTACCCAAAGATTAGAAATCACATACCAACTCAGTCTTCGTAAAACACTTCACCGTTTTTGTTGATGTAGTATTTTACTACACTTCCGTCAGTATCTGTGAACACATGGAAGATATTGCCTTCCAAATCAGTGTGCCAGATTTCAACCGAGCCGTCAGCGTAATTTATTGAGCCTTCCGCTTCGTCGCCTGTGTAAACGTTTCCGTCCTTATCCGTATAAGACGGTTTTTCCGTGATACAGCCTGCGGAAAATATTATCACTGCAATTAATATCAGCGCGAGGATTATTTTCTTCATTAAATCTATGTTGACTCGTTCAGTTTATCTTTTTTCTGATGATGACGGTGCGCGGGTTGTGCTCATAAATGTTCATTCTGCATATGTGTACAGAAAAAATAAGGGTCGTGCGGGTTTTATTTTTTGCCGTATGGAAAAAGTATTTACACTCAGTGATTTAATGTAATCAAATAGGAAGTTGTTTTTAGAACAACTATACACCGGACAGCCGGATAGAAGAGAAATCTTCGAACGCCACAACCTTGAAAGAGGCAGATGACCTGCAGTAATTTGCGAAACAATAAAAAAATAGAGGTGAAACCACACCATGACATGTCACAAAAAAGACAAGAAAGCAGCAGCACAGGGAAAAACTGTAGAGGCTGCACCGGAACAGAAAGCATCCGGAAAAACCGAACGCAAATAAGGTCGTTTAAGGAGAGTGAATTCCTCTCCTTTTAAAATTACTGAGAACTGTTTTTAAAAAAATGTTAAAAATTAATTAATCTCTTCGCCTTTCAAAAGAACTTTGTGCTCTTCTATAACTTTACCAACAATCTTTGCACCGTCAACAAGCCCGACAAGTTTTTCCGCGTCTTTTGCGTCAACGATGTATGCAAATCCCATACCCATGTTGAAGGTTCTGTAGAGTTCGTTTGCTGAAAGAGCACCTTTTTCCGCAATCCACTTAAGAATCTCGGGAACTTCGATAGGAGTATCGAACGAGAAACCGTAGTGTGTAATTCTGAGGAAATTCAAAAGTCCCCCTCCTGTAACATGGCACATACCGTGAACATCAATTTTTTTGCAGACGTCTAAGACCTCCGAATAAATTCTCGTAGGTGTGATAAGCGCCTCGCCGACAGTTCTTCCGGACGGAAGTTTTACAGAGTATCCGCCGTTTTCTTCGGCAACCTTTCTTGCGAGAGTGTAACCGTTTGAGTGAACGCCCGTGCTTGCAACGCCGACGATAACATCACCCGGTTTGACTTTTTCACCGGTTACGACTTTGTCTTTTTCCTGAACACCGAGGCACGTTCCCGCCAAGTCAAGACCGTTAATCATTCCCTTGAGTGTTGCCGTTTCTCCGCCGACTATGTTTAGGTTCGCAAGTCTTGCTCCCTCATTAAGTCCCTTACCGATTTGAATCATCTGCTCGCGGCTGATGCCTTCAGTTGCAATGTAGTCAACGAACGCTATCGGCTCAACGTTCATAACGAACATATCGTTGACGTTCATTGCCATACAGTCGATACCCACAGTGCTCCAATCTTTAAGGTCATCGGCAATCTTCATTTTTGTTCCGACGCCGTCAGTACAAAGCGACAGAACCTTGTCGCCGAAATCTATAAGACCTGCGAAGTGTCCGACATCTCCGACCATGCCGTGATTACCTACTCTTTTGTAGGACAGCACCTTAATCAGCGACTTAACGCCGTCTGCTTCGAGGTCAATATCTACACCCGCATCTTTATATGAATATGCCATTTCAGTCATCCTCCTTATCAAGTTGATACTCATCGTGAATCGCACGAACAGCACGAGGTCCGTTTGCCTCGCTTACAACAAACGAGACGTTGACTTCCGAACCCTGAGAAATCATTAAAACATTGATTCCCGCAGAGCCGAGACTTTTGAAAATTCTTCCGAGTGTCCCGGGTGTGCCCATCATACCCGCACCGACAACGGAAACTATGTTTACGTCTGTGTCGAACGCGTAGTATCTTATCAGCCCTTTCTGCTTGATTCCTTCAAGGGCTTTGGATGCCGCGGGAATCTGGTCGTCGATAATTACAAGTGAGATGTTCAGTTCGGACGAACCCTGACTGATTAACATAACGTTGACACCTGCCTGAGCAAGAGCGGTAAATATTTCTCCGGCAATTCCCGGACGACCTGCCGCAAATCCGCTGATGATTACAAGAGAACTTGTCTTAATAAGAGATACTGATTTTACAATTCTTTTGTCCGCGTGAGTGTCGCGGTTTACAACTGTTCCCGGGTGCGACGGATTGAAAGTGTTTCTGACATAGACGGGAATATTTTTCTCCATAGCGGGAAGAAGGGCTCTGCTGTGGATTACTTTTGCGCCGAAGTAAGACATTTCCATCATTTCAATGAATGAGATTGAGTCGATGACTCTTGCTTCTGGAATCATTCTCGGGTCTGTGGTCATTACGCCGTCAACGTCTGTCCAGATGATAATTTCGTCGGCATCAATTCCCGCACCGATTATAGCGCCGGAGTAGTCAGAGCCGCTCCTGCCTAAGGTTGTAACCGCGCCTTCAAGAGAACATCCCGCAAATCCCTGAATTACAGGGACATAGTCTTTAAGTTTTGAACCTATACGCTCGGCAATTCTCGGATAGCTTGCGGGAAGGGCTGTTGCACTGCCGTGAACTCCGTCGGTTAAAATTCCCGCATCGCATCCGCTTACCTGAAACGAGTTTATTCCAATCTGCCGGAGGGCGGCAGATACTATAGGTGCTGAGAGTTTTTCGCCGAACGAAATTATATAGTCGCGTGAGCGCGGAGTGAGCTCGCGGAGATTGTTTACAGCCGTGAGCATATTTTCAAGGCGCTCAAGTCTGACATTTATGTGTTCGGTGACTTCGTCTACGAAATCGGGAGCAACGGCTTTCAGCGTTGAGAGATGACGCTCTCTGAGCGTTTCTATTAATTCACTCGGTGATACTTTCTCGTTGGCTTTGCCTATTCTTTCGGCTTCCGCTATTATCTGGTCGGTGACTTTGGTCATCGCGGAAACAACGACGGCTATTTCATTGCCTTCGTCGTGCGATTTTTTGATTATATCAACGACTTTTAAAATTGCGTCCGTATTTCCTACAGACGTCCCTCCAAACTTCATTACTAGTCGCATAGTTGGTGTAAGAATATGGGACTTAAAATTAGATAAACACAACTGTAGGGTTGTGCAAAAAAGATTGGGGTGTTCGATTATTTTTACCGGAGTGTTAATTTTTTGGGGGGGTGAATGGATTTATTTAGAACCCTTGCGCAGCATTTCATGAATCTTTCTAACCCGCTCTTTTGCCGCATCGGTCTCCTCATCATTTTTCTCAAAACTGATTGTTAGAATATCCCCCGCAGAAACATCCTCAGGCAAAGCCTCAAGCGGAAAAACACCCAGAGGTCTCTCATTAACTCCATTCCTCAAAAGAAGAGAGGCAAGCCCCTCATCAATTGAATCAACTGTAACGAGGAGTTTCATGCGCTGACCTTAGTACCGTCGCCTGCAAATAATTCCCTTGAAGCGACGTGTTCATTTCTCGTATTAACCGAATAAACCGAGCCGTCCGTTGTAACAACAATATCTCCGTCAATATCGGTTCTGTAGATTAAATCCGTGAATTTAACAAAACGGTTCATAGCCTCAATATGAGGATGACCATAACTGTTACCGTCACCCACGCTGATAACAACCACATTTGGTGTAACTGCCTTCATGAAATCAGCAGAGGAAGAAGTTCTGCTTCCGTGGTGACCTGCCTTCAAAACATCGGAGTTAATGTTTGCGGAAGTTGAGAGAATATACTCTTCGGCATCTTTTCCAGCATCTCCCGTTAGGAGATAGGAAACCTTTCCGTATGTGACTTTCAGAACAATCGAGTTCTCATTAATGTCAGGACTTGAACCCGACATAATCAAATCCTGAGGGGGTGACAAAACTTCAATTGAAACATCTTCCCACGTTGAATTAATTTTGTCGCCTTCTCTTACAATCTCGTAATTAATTCCGTTATCCAGAATATACGTCATAAGTTTTTCATAAGTTGCCGACGTGTGTTCCACACCGTTATCGTAGACCGTGGCCACAGGATATTTTTTCAAAACATCAAGAATTGAGCCGATATGGTCATAATCCTGATGGGTAATCAAAACGAAATCGAGTTTGCTTACATTGACCGATTCAAGATATGCGAGGATTTTATCGCGTGCCTCGCGATCTGATGGGCTCATTGTCTCACCTGCGTCAACAAGAGCAAAGTGCCCGTCTTTTGAAAGAAGAATTGCATCTCCCTGACCGCAGTCAACTACGTGCATTGAAAATGCGTGTTCGTCCGTTACAAGAGGTGCAAGGGGTGTTGAGTTGGTCTTGTGACCAAACAGACCGCTTATTTCACCGCCGCCGAATATTCCTACAGCGGCTATAAGTATTATAAACAGAACAGCAAGCACAATCTGTTTCTGCTGCTTCTGTTTCTTTTTTGATGTTCGCTTGCGTGCCATAATTTCAGTGCATAATTATTGGCGCTGTAAACTATTAATCTGGATTATTCGTGGTGAATGGATCGGGTGCTGTGTGAATACATTTCGTATCACCACGAAATAGAATTTCAGATTAATTTAAAAATAAGAATCCGCCGTTGATCAAGCTCAGTTTACATCAACCCTCATTTGATTAATCTTAAGTGTTATAACATTTATATAACTTAAAATGGATATTACAAGTCTGATTATATTTATTGCAGTTAATCTTGTTCTTGCAGTTTTGTTCGGGTTCATCTTCGGCAAAACAGGAATTCTCGAAGCCGAAAGCAAAAAAATTGCCAAGTGGCTAAAATGGGTAATAGGCATCATAGTTTTCGGAGCAATGTCTATTTGCGGAACTTTATTCGGTGTCAGTTTTGACGGACCGATAATGAACGCACGCGACTTCGCTCCTGTTACAGCAGGTGTCTGGTTCGGTCCTGTAATTGGAATTGGGGCAGCGATTGTTGGAGCTGTTTTCCGCTCAATAATAGGAGGAGCGTCAGTTGTTCCTTGCTGTATCTCAACAATTCTTGCGGGCGTATTAGGTTCTCTTGTTTATCTATTCTTAAAGAAGAACAGCAAAAAGACAGGAATAATTGCCCCCGCATTAACCGCAGCGGTTGTCGGATTAATTCACATGCTTCTCCTCTGCTTACTTATTCCAAACGGAGCGGGAGTTGCTATTGCATTTGGTGTTGTTGGAATCGGAACACTTGCTTCAATCGTTGTATGTTCGTTTGTGTTCTCACTTACCTACAAACTTTCTTCTGCGAAGAAAGCCGAGAATTAATTCATAACAAAAATCTCATTTTTTCAATTATATAAATTCACATCATAATTAATTCGTATAGTGACAGATTAACTCAGTATTGATTAATGTCATGAAGTAAACTATAAATATTAATGATAATAATAAGAATACTAATTATAAATTCTTACAAAAGGGAAGTAAGAACCCAAAAAATAAGGCAGCAGTGCGTATGAAGAACAGTAGAATGAACAAAGAAATAAAACTCTGCAGAAGCGCAAAAATACTAACGAGTCTCTTATTCTCAGTTATTCTAATATTGACTCTATTTTCGGCTGGCTGCATAAATAACACGCAGGCAGATATCAAAACAACGCCGGTTGAAATGCCTCCGGATATATCTGTGGCTCAACTTGAATTAATATCCGACATGAAAAATGTAGATACATCAATCACAATAGACCTTTATGATCTGGCAGATAAAGTCGGATATGCTTCCTCTATTGATGAAATAAAGGAAATATGTCTTAACTATTACGGCGACAACATCTGGATTGAAAAACTCATCTATTATAATACAAGAGGAGAAGGTTCAAACGTCATGGTTCCCGAACTCTCCGATGAAATTCATATGACAGACTATCTGCCAATCCCAACTCAAAGTGATTTGGAAAACGCTGGCGGTATTCTTCACGTGGACTGTGTCTATGTTCCGGGTGAAGGATACGTAAATGCAAACTACGCGGCAGTCTACAGTTCGGATGGAACATACAAAGGATTTCTGATTCTCGTTTACGATATTTACGTCATATTAAATCTTCATCCGCTTATAGTTGACGAAGAGAATACCTATGAAAGTTATGTCTGTTTCATAATAGATAAAAACAACAAAGTTGTATTCTCAACAAATTCCGAATGGATTGGTGAAACCGTTCCAAAAGACGGTCAGTTAAACAATGGTCAGTCTGTAATCATAGTTGAATCCGAGGAATACGGAGCATACAAATACAGTTCCGGTGCATTCTACAATTACCTTCGCGGCACAAATACAGAAAAAATAACTGCATGGCAGCGTTTTACATCATACAAAAACACCTATACGATATACCTCGTAAAAGAACTGAATCAGCCTGAGATGGAATACAGCGATATTTTCAGCATAGATGTGGGTTCTTCGCTGAAATCTGTTGAAAAAGCATTTGTTTATGCTTCGTTGCACAACAAAGAGGATACTCTTTCAGCCATCACTGACGGACTCTTTACAGGAAATGTCGCTGCAATGGATATGGAAGGAAATGTTCTTGCAATCACCGCAAAACAGCACATAGGTCTGAACTATATGAACAATCGCGGTACATACGGCACATCATATGTTGAATCAATGATTTATACCGCTCAGCAGGGCGGAGGATATGTATATTACTTATATCCGGTTGAATCATCAATAGTTACGCGCGGAAGCCAGTTCAGTATAGCGTATATTCTTCCTGTCGACAGCGAATGGTTCATATTCGGAAGATTGAATGGATGTGAAGATGTTATACCCATGGACTTGTCTCTTAGGTCTGATCTGACTTCTGTTTCCCGTGCTGTAATAAACGATGCGTTTGATGACGGAATTGATTCTGTAATCCTGAAAATTAAGACTAACTCGGATAAAGGCGGAAAAGAATTTGTTAGTGATATTACCAATGATGTATCTGTCAGTGTTGCGGATTATAACGGATACATGTATGCCAACTCGAATAACCCAAGCCTTGTCGGAACAATTCAAACAGGATATACAGATGTCTACGGCGGCTCTACTATGCGCAAGATGATTATGCTTGCAAAAGCCGGCGGAGGATATATGACTGATTTACGCAGCAACCCTGATAAAGAAGGTTACATTGACTTATGGCTTTATTCGGTTGAACCGATAGACAGTCATTACTTCGTTGATACAGGTATTATTATTGGAACATATGAGGATTATCTCACAGACTACCTGTCATAAATAAATTCTAACTTTTTTTTATTGAATCAGTCTCTGGCACAAAAATCATTTACTTAACTTATATCTATTTTGCAAATCAATAATTAAGACAATGAGACAAATAGCTCTTTACGGAAAAGGCGGTATAGGAAAATCCACAACATCGGCTAACTTATCTGCCGCATTCTCTAAAAAAGGGCTTGACGTTATGCAGATAGGCTGTGACCCAAAACACGACAGCACAAGAATGCTGATGCACGGGAGATGGATTCCCACAGTTCTTGACCAAATGTATGAACGTCTTGAAATAATAGATACAGACATCATCTTCAAGGGATTTGGAAACGTCAGATGCGTTGAAGCAGGAGGACCTGAGCCGGGTATAGGATGTGCCGGCAGAGGAATTATTGCAACCTTTCAGCTCCTTGAAAAAATGAATGCTCTTTACGGAGACGTCGTTATTTACGACGTCTTGGGTGATGTGGTCTGCGGAGGATTTGCAATGCCAATGAGAGACGGATACGCTCAGGAGATTTATCTTGTTACAAGCGGTGAACTCATGAGCCTTTATGCAGCCAACAACATCTGCAAGGCAATTGCACGTCTCGGAGAAAGAAGCACGTCAAAATGCAGGCTTGGAGGAGTTATCTGCAACTCCAAAAATATGGATAACGAAGCCGAACTCGTGAACGAATTTGCAACCCGCATCGGTTCAAAAATGGTAAGTTTCATCCCAAGAAGCAAAACAGTCCGCGAAGCCGAAGTAAATCAGATGACTGTTATTGAACACGCACCGGAATCAGAGCAGGCAAAAGTTTACGAAAAATGTGCGGAGACTATTCTGGGCAACAGTAATCTGATAATTCCAACGCCTTTGAAGTTAGAGGAACTCGAAAACCTTGCAAGAAAATATCTATGAACTGAGGATGGCAGGCTGCACTTTAACGGGTGCACTGTCGGTTTCATCATTTATAAAAAACGCGGTCACAGTAATTCATGCTCCGTTCGGGTGTGCTCATCAGGTTTTTTCAATGCTTCACGCAATGATTAACGATTCTGAGCTTACTCTTGCCCCGCAGATTATTGTATCGAATTTATCGGACAGGGATGTTATCTTTGGCGGAGAAGAGTGTCTTGCGAAAGCTCTTGACAAAGCGGCTTTGAAAAATCCGGATTTGATTATTCTGGTGACTTCGTGCGTTCCGGAAACTATAGGCGATGACTGTCAGGCTGTTGTAAATGAACACCCTGCCCGCCAAAAAATAATCTACATTCCAACAAGCGGATTTTTAGGCGGGTGTGCCAAAGACGGAGAAAATGCTTGTCTTATTGGTCTTGCGAAATTAGCCCCGCATGCTTTGCCTGCTGAAAAAACTGTTGCCCTTGTCGGAGAAAAAAATCTTGAGACTGAGGTTGAGGAAAATTATGCGGAAGTAAAGAGGCTTCTTGACAGACTTGGTGTAACTGTCACAACACGTTTCTGCAGAAATTCCTCTGTCGATGATTTGAAAAAAATTTCATCAGTCTCATGCTTTATTTTACGCGACGAAAGATGTGCGGCGGCAGGGAAATTTTTGAGTGAAAAATTTGACCGTCCTGTTGTTTCAGAATTTCCAAGAGGTCTTGCGGGCTGTATTGATTTTCTGAAATCCGTCGGCTCTGCTTGCGGTATATCTCAGAATTTAATTGATGAAGCTGTTTTCGATGAAGAAAAATACCAGGCTCTGGCTCTCGCGAAATTTGAAAAACTCAGAGACAAGAAAATTTATTTGGGCGCTGAGCCGTTCGACGGAACTTTTGAAATTGCTCGCGAGGCGATTAAAAAACTTGGTATGGAAGAATCTATGGACGGTGCTGAAATTAAACTCCCGTTCTATCTGCCGGTTGGAGTTTCGGGAACTGTTAAAATGCTGAATTTATGGAAGAGGGCAATAGTTTATGGATAGCTGTATAGAAAATCCTGTTTCTCCGTGTGCGATGACGGGCGCGTGCGCTGTTCTCTGCGGGTTTGACGGGCTGTGCGTTATAATTCACGGCTCGTCTGGATGTTATTATTATCCTAAGTCGCTTCTGAAAGTTCCAATGTTTTCAACTTATCTGCTCGAGTCCGAGATAATTTTCGGAACTGTTGACAGGCTTCACGAAGTTGTGAAAGAGGTTTCAAAAACAGGTAAACCGATTGCGGTTTTAAACACGTGCATCCCTGCGCTCACAGGTGAAGATCTTCGTTCTGCTTTTTCTGATGAGAACGTCATCTTTGTTGACGCTCCAGGATTTTTGGGAAGTACGCAGGCAGGTGCGAAGAAAGCCTATGAGGCTTTGAATATTAAAGTCGATGAAAATCGCTGCGGTGTGAATATTGACGGAGTTTCACTTTTGGATTTATTCTGGCGCGGAAATCTTTACGAGGCTGAGCGTATTCTGAATAAAATGCAGATTCCAATAAGTGTCCGCTTCGCAAAAGACAGTTATGCAAATCTTCAGCGCGGGGCTTCACCGTTTACTGTGTCTGTTAACCCGTCGGCTGATTCAGGCGTCGGAAAAAAACTCGGTTCACTGCTATTCCCTGATTTGAAAAACACTGTCATTAGACTTTCAGAGAAATTTGAGGCTGACGCCGAATCGGTTTTGAACGAGTGTCATCTGGCTGATGAACAGATGTTTTATTCGTCGGATAAGTTTCTGAGAAAATATAATGCACCGAACGCTGCTGTTTTTGCATCCGACGCTTATTCAGATTTTTCAAAAGCGATGCTTGAGAGATATTTCGGCGCTGAGGTTACAACTTTTCCGCGAAGCAAATCCTATGACCTGACAAAAATTAAAGAGGTGCTTGATTCAAGCGAATTTGATTTGGTTCTCGGGTCGACTTTTGAAGCAAACGTGTCTCAAAGCTCTGCATTTTTCGGAATTACTCCGCCAGACAGGAGCAGAGTTTCAATTTCTGCGAGAGCGCTTTCCGGTGTGGAAGGCGGGATTTATTTTATTGAAAGCGTGCTTAACGCGATGATAGATTTTAAGAAAAATTAATGCGCGTGCAAGTTCTGAGGTAAAAATTCAGAAAGTATCTCAATCGTCAGAAATAATAACAAGTATAATTTAAATTGATTTTGGCACTCAAATACGATATGGAGCATAGATTGCCGCTTTCTGACTATTATTATATATTTGAATCTAATTCCTACTTACAATGCTGAAGGCAACAAAAATCAAAGACGGCGTCTACTGGGTAGGCGCAATTGACTGGAATCTTCGCGACTATCACGGCTACACTCTTCCCGGAACAACCTACAACGCGTATCTTGTAATCGGTGAAAAAGTTGCGCTGATTGACGGAACATATCCCGGTCACGAATGGCAATTGATTGAGCGCATTGAGTCGGTTCTTCCTCTGGAAAAGATTGACTTCATTGTCGCAAACCACATTGAAATTGACCACTCGGGTTCACTGCCTCTTCTGACGAAGAAACTGCCGAACATTCCTATTTACATGACCGAGATTGCAAAGAAAGGAATGGCTCGCCACTATGATACGAAGGACTGGAACATTCATACGATTAAAAATCTGGAGACTCTTCCTCTTGGCGGAAAAACACTGACGTTCCTTGAAGCTCCTTTCCTTCACTGGCCTGACTCAATGTTTACCTATCTCGGCGAAGATAAAATTCTCTTCCCAAACGATGCATTCGGTCAGCATGTTGCATCAAGCCAGCGTTTTGATGATGAACTCGGTTTAGCGACATCAATGGAGCATGCAGCTAAGTTTGTTGCAAATCTTATTGTGCCCCTGTCGCCCAAGGTGCTGAAAAAACTTGGAGAGGTTACCGAGCTTGGTGTTCCAATTGAAATGATTGCGCCGTCACACGGAATTATCTGGAGAAGCCACGCAGCAGATATCATAAACGCGTATGTGAACTGGTCGAACGGAGTTTCTAAAAATAAAATTACCGTAGTCTACGATACGATGCACTATTCAACGGGAATTGCTGCGCAGTATATTGCGGAAGGCGCGATTTCCAAAGGTGTAGAGGTTAAGGTTGACCTCCTGAAAGACGGAAGATATGAAGGCGTTCACCGCTCTGATGTTGTCAGAGACATTTTAGATTCAAAAGCTGTCATCGTTGGTTCACCTACATTAGAAGATTATCCTCTACCGACTGTTGCAGGTTTCCTATATTATCTGATGGGAATCAGACCGGGTAAGCAGACTCAGAAAAAGATTGGATTTGCCTTCGGTTCAAACGGCGGTAAAGGAGGAGCTCCTTATGTAATCACAGACCTTATGAAAAAAGCAGGCATTGAAATCTGGCACGAGCCTGTTGAATTCAATTATCGCCCTGACGCACCGGAAAAAGCAATGTTTTTCAAACTCGGTGAAGATATCGCAGAAGCTGTCAAGAAGATGCTGTAAGGCGTCAACATTTTTTTTTAATTTTTAAAAACAGATGTAATCAGATTTATATTTTCTTAAACAGAAAAGGGAGTAAAATCCCTTTTGAGTTTTTTGTACTCCAAACTTAGATAAGTTTGTTGATTGGACCGTCTGTAACGCCTGGGCTTCCGCCGAAGTTCATAAGAGCTTCTGCTAAGACGATATCACAGAATGCGGTTGCGGTTGCAGCGCCTTCCATGTTCTCAATCGGACCGTACATAATTAAATCTGCACCGAGGGTCATTGCCATAATGTTACATCCGATATCTGCGGATGACCATGCAATCTGACGAACTCCCTCAATACCGCCGTAGTGGTGGTGGAACATCTGTTCAGCAAGGAGGTCTTTACCTACATACTGCTCGTGAATGTTCTTTCTCCAGCGTTTCAGCCAGGTCCATGCAACAGTCATGTTATGGTATGCACCACCGGTCGGCATACCGTGAATTGCCTTGCATGCAAGGATTTCACGGAACGAACCGTATGAACCAAGTCCAAGAGGTGTTGCTGCTGTGTCGAGAATCGGGCGTGTAATACCGCATTCTTCGGCAATCTGCATCATACCTTTCTCCTGACCTGCAACTCCGCCCTCTGCAAGAGCCTTCTCACGTCCTACGACTGATGGGTCTCCCGGGTTGAATGCGAGAACAATTGCTGAGTTAACATCGGACTCCTTAAGAGCCTGAATGTTTTCCGGCAGGATTGAACCGTTGATTGAGTTGTAGATTGCACGGTCTGCAAGACCGACATCCGTAACATATTTTGTTGCGTGAACAAGTGCAGCCGGGTCTGATGAATCCATCAGGAATGCTGTCTTGTTATCGATACTGTCGAACCATGAGAAGTAGGACTCGAAAGCTTCTGCGTGCTCTGCAAGAATCTGGAGGAAATATTTGTTTCCGGTTATGTCGGAAAGTTCCTGACAGCGGTTCCAGAGTGCTTCTGCTTTTGCCTTGTCAATCTCACCGGTTTTATCGTTTAATACGATTTCGTGTTTGTTGTAGAAAATTGACGGTGAAAGAACACGCGGATATTCTCCGGGCTGACCACCAATCTTCGTTCCGTTAAAGTCAAAGACCTGTTGTTCCTTTTCAAATTTGAACATTTTGGCACCTCATTTACATGAATAATGGTACGATATACTGCATCATGAATAATATTACAAGGAACGCGATTGTTCCTGCAACTAATCCGTACAGAATTCCTATGTCGCGACCAATCTTTCGTCCGACACGCATTGCAATTTCTGCGTCAGTAAATTCAATCTTCTGTTCGATTGCATTAAGACGCTTTTCGATTTCGAGGAACTGCGGGTTTGCAGTTGCAACAGTTGCACCTTCGCTTCCGCCTTCATCATCGGAAATCTGAACTACAATTGGGTCAGCACCGAATGCTCCCGGATCACGTGCGGTTAACTCTTTAATCTTCGCGGAGATCTGACCAATGTCTTCGGTCTCCATGATGTTAACGAGTTCAACCTGCTCCTGGAAGCGTTTGATGTGTTCATCGGTAAGGTTCTCAAGGAACGGGATTGCACCGGATGAACCAACAATCTTTCCTTTCTCAACACCGTTCTTGTGCATTGCCTCAAGTGACTGTCCTGAAAGGTGACCTTTTACTTCAGTACCGCAGAGCAGAACAAATCTGATGTTGGGGTTTGAGATGATGTTTGCAACAATCTTTTCAATACCGAGGTTTTCGGTTTTACAAGATCCTGCAAGTGCCGCTCCTGCCGCACAGATACCGGCTTCGTCGAGGTGTGAACCCATTGTGATTACTGCAACAGGTGAGTTTGCGTCGCCTGTGTGGTAGTCACCCTGAATAATCGGCCATCCGCTTGCCGGTGATTTCTTATCTGCCATTTTAGATTCCTCCGGTTACGAAGAGAATCAGAATCGGCACTAAGATAAGTATGAATGCAATTGCGATACCTGCTCCAAATCCTACAACACCCGAGCCGCTTATTGCAGACTCAACTTTGTTGGTTCTTGCGAGAATCTGTCCTTTGTATCTGATGTCATCCACCATCTTTTCGATGGCTGCCATTCTAATAATTGAGCCTGCCATTTTAGACCACCTGTATTCCAATAAGTGCTCCAAACACAATCAGAGAGATGATTAAACCAATCATGAGACCTTCAATCTTACCACCATATACACCGGATGCAAATCTGTTGCGGTAACCGATATCGGTAACCATCATCTGAATTGCTTTGATGCGTGAGGTGATAAGTGCCATTTCTCCTGTTAATGGTTCTTCTTCTCCTTCGGCTGCTTCACCGCTTCCGCCTTCATCGTCAGAAATCTGAACAACAATCGGGTCAGCTGCGAATGCTCCGGGGTCACGTGCGGTTAACTCTTTAATCTTTGCGGAGATCTGACCAATGTCTTCGGTCTCCATGATGTTAACGAGTTCAACCTGCTCCTGGAAGCGTTTGATGTGTTCATCGGTAAGGTTCTCAAGGAACGGGATTGCACCGGATGAACCAACAATCTTTCCTTTCTCAACACCGTTCTTGTGCATTGCCTCAAGTGACTGTCCTGAAAGGTGACCTTTTACTTCAGTACCGCAGAGCAGAACAAATCTGATGTTGGGGTTTGAGATGATGTTTGCAACAATCTTTTCAATACCGAGGTTTTCGGTTTTACAAGATCCTGCAAGTGCCGCTCCTGCCGCACAGATACCGGCTTCGTCGAGGTGTGAACCCATTGTGATTACTGCAACAGGTGAGTTTGCGTCGCCTGTGTGATAGTCACCCTGAATAATCGGCCATCCGCCTGCCGGGGATTTTTTGTCTGCCATTTTAGATACCTCCGAATACTATTAACAGTGCGAAGATGAATGCAATGAAGAGACCGACTGCAAGACCGTACCAAAGAGCTGTTACCATTCCTGCCTTTGAAAGTGTCTTTTCACGTCCTGGGAAACTGTTAAGTAAGTTTCCTTCACCGGAAAGCATTCCAACGAGGTCATCTGCGATTAATTCAAGTTCAGCAACTTTGTCAATTACCGGCTGGTAAGAAACGCCTGCTGTTGTTACAATACCTGCTACCGGATCAGCTACGAGTCCAAATTCAGGTAATACTAATACATATCCCATTTTTTGTCCTCCTTACTGCTCCTCGGAATCAACAAACGGTTTTGCATCGAGCCATGCTGCTGCATCGCGTTTGGAGAGTGCGAAGTATTTCTTGTACGATACAAGCCATCCGATGATAGCGATGATTAATGAAATCCATGCTGCAATCATTGAAACGAATGCAAAGGAGATCACTGCCATAACAATCATTGAAAGGAAACCGCATTCAATTGCAAGCATATTTGTTCTGTCCTGTTTTTCTCCGGGACCGAGACATGCATTGAACGGGTGCTGAAGTGCAATTGCACCGAGCATGAATGATACTGCGATTACACCTGCGCCGATGTATGATGTGTTGAATACTGTGACACCGAGAAGTTCGAGTGTTGCAATTTCATTGAATCCTACACAGCCTACTGCGACAACACCGAGACCCATAAGGGCGAGTGCTCCGACAGCTGCAAGTTCTGCAATACTGCGGGTCATGACCGGGATCTTCATGTTGAGGACAGAGTTTGAGATCCATCCGAGAATAAGACCGACGATGAGTGCAATGACAAGTGCTGCAACAGGGATAATCCAAACAGAGATTGCTCCAAGGGCTGATGCGAACAGAAGAGCGATTACACCGCTTCCGAATGCAAGCATACCTGCTGAAGGAACTCCTGTTCCTATACCATAGCTGCAGAGTTTTTTGATTGTGCTGTTACCCCAGATGAGGGCACCGATAAATGCGATTCCGCCGAAGAATGCAAGGTAGTCTATGTGAAGTAGATCGTGACCGATTACTGCGATATAAAGAGATACCAGTGCAATGACGGCTCCGATAATCATAACTTTGTTATGCGGAACTCCGTCGTGTGATGCTTCTACTTTTACTGACATTTTTTACACCTCAGAATGCTGCCACCACTAACAGTGCAACAAGACCGCAAACAGCTCCTGCTAAGATTGCTGCAACTATTGCACGTGGGAATCTCTTGAACTTCGGGTCGTGAGGTCCTTCAATAGTACCTGTAATGTTGTATGCAGAAAGTACTGCGATAACAAGGAAGATACCTATTGCAAAGATTCCTGCAAGACCTACTGCAAGTGCACCTGTTTCTCCGACAAACATTTTCGGAAGAGCTGCATTGTAGAAGTCGAGAAGTTCAACGTAGATGAGTGTTCCGCCAAGACCGCCGAAGAGACCGCCGATTACACCGCCAACGTATGAGATAAACGGTAAACCGTGACCTTCGGTTCCCTGGGATTTGTATGCGGCCTGTGTATCTTTTGTGATAGGATCTTTTGCGACCTTACCTGATGCCGGTGGAATTCCCATACCGAATACGTATGAGATGTTAACCATAAGACAGGTAATTGCCATCATTAATCCGCCGCCGATAGCTCCGCCGACGAGGGAGAGCCAGAAACCGCTTCCAAAGCCGGTTCCGAATGTTGCTGCTGCCCATGCTCCTCCAAAGAGACCTGCAAGACCTGCACCTGTTGCAAGCATTGCGACACCGGTAGCGATACCGGGTGCCTGTCCCATTGCTGCCGGAGCTCCTCCGACCGGAACGAAGTGGACACCAAATGCAATCAAGGCTGTACCGAGAACAATCAGACAAATTGTCTGAACAACGAATAATGCACCGCCTGCAAGGATGCCGGCGCTTCCGAGGAAGTATGCCGCACCGATTAAGATGACAGCGATGACTAATGCGATGATTGATGCAACCGGCTGGAATGCTCCTGCATTTGCTCCGGGTTTTGCTGCAATTGCGCTCATGCTGCTGCCTCCTCTGCTGTGTATGGTCCGTAGTTCTTGCGTGCCCAGACTTCAACGTAGCGGTCAATTATCATGAATACAATGATAACGAGTGCTCCGATGATGACTGCGCCCCATCCTGCGAGCATATCCTCGAAGATGATTGTACGCCAGAGTTCAAAGAATACAATTAAGCCGAAGCAAAGACCTGAT
>JAUNXW010000148.1 GCA_030539595.1 Methanocorpusculum sp.
AAAACAAACCACAAATCTCACAAGTCTTCGACTTGTGAGATTTGCGGTTCTTTGTTAACCTCATAAATTCCTATCAATGCTGAGCGGAGTGATAGCGGGGTGCTTTAGCGCCCTCAGCCGAGCAAATCTTTGATTTGCGCTGAACGGAGCGAAGTACAAAACTTAGTCAAAATAAAATTCAAGAAGAGCCGACAGCAGCCCATTCTAAACACAAAAAATACGCCCCGCGTCTTTATCAAACCCACAGAAAATACGCACTGCACATTTTCACTCAGGCAAAAAAGATGCACATCATCTTTTATAAAAAATAAACAGATGTCCTATTATTTCCCACCGCGCCCGAGTTCTACGTGCGCCTTAACAAGCTGATCTGCGGCTAAAGCTCCAATAAGAGAAAGCTCCCCCGCCAAAACCGCACAGGCAATAATCTCAGCAAACTTCTTCGAGTTATTTCCGTCAGCACCGCCCGCAACGCCTAAAAGTTTCAGACACTCGTTCTGAGTTGGTATTGAAGTCCCCCCGCCTATTGTTCCAACCTGCAAAGAAGGCATAGTCACAGAAACATAAACCCCGCCTTCCTGAATATCAACAGTCGTTATTGTATTGCTGCCCTCAACAACATGAGCCGCGTCCTGACCTGTTGCAAGGAAGATTCCCGCAACAACATTTGCCGCGTGAGAATTGAAACCGAACGAAGCGGCGCGGGCTGAGCCCACAAGATTCTTGCGGGTGTTCACCTCAACAAGCAAAGAGGATTCAGTCTTAAAAACAGACCTGACTAAATCATCCGATAAGAAAACCCCCGCAGAAACAGTTTTGCCTCTGCCTTCAATGACATTTATCGCAGACGGTTTCTTGTCGCAGCACATATTTCCCGAAACCGCAATCAGTTTTGCCCCCGTTTCCACTTCAATAACTTTTGCCGCCGCCTCGGATGCAATTGTAGCCATATTCATACCCATAGCATCCTTTGTATCAAACTCAAACCTGACGAACACGCTTGTTCCCGCAGTGTAAGTTGTAAGCCCGATTAATTCACCGTGAGAGGTTGTGCTTTCCGCCGCTTCTTTCAAAACAATCAGATTATCCTCAGCCCAGCGTGCTGTTTCTGCCGCGTGTGCTACGCTGCGTGCTGCAAAAACAGGGGCGCGGGTCATGGCATCTTTTAAAATTCTTGCCTCAGCTCCGCCGGCTTTTGAAATTGCGCTGCATCCTCTGTTAATTGAGGCAACCAAAGCCCCTTCCGTTGTAGCAATAGGAATCCAGAAACTGCCGTCGGCATATTCACCCTTAACGCGAAGCAGTCCCGCAACGCCAATCGGAATCTGAACACAGCCTATCATATTTTCTATATTTCTTTTAACAAGCGAATCGGGAGATATTGTATAACTGCCGACTGACGTTAAGTCCGCATCGGTTTCTTCCGAAATATATTTTCTGCGGACAGCGACCGCGTCAGATGCCGCCATCTCTTTTTCAAGAGCGTAAAGTTTCAACTCTCCTGACTTTATTTTTGAAATATATTCATCCATACAATTAAGTTGAATGTATACTGACTAATACCTTTTTCTAAACAGAGCGCAATATCTGTAGTAATATGGATAAGTATGCAGATTTACTGAACCGCGTAAGAGAGAGAAATCCGCTGGTTCACCAGATAACAAATTACGTCACTGTCAACGATTGTGCAAATATTACAATCTGCATAGGCGCGTCGCCTGTGATGTCTCACGCACCCGAAGATGTTGTCGACATGGTAAAAATAGCAGACGCACTCGTTTTGAATATCGGTACGCTCGATGAAAAACAAATCGAAGGAATGCTTATTGCGGGAAAAGAAGCAGGCAGACGAAATATTCCGATAATAGTTGACCCAGTCGGCGCAGGGGCAACTCCGTACCGCTCACAAACCGTATACGAGTTTATGGACAAACTGCCGATTAAAATTCTGAAAGGCAACGCCGGCGAGATTGGAACAATTGCTGGAGCTTCAGCAAAGGTCAGAGGAGTAGATTCAGGCGAGTTCTGCGGAGATTTAAAAAAGACCGTCATGGATTTGGCAAAAGAGACAGGAGTCACTGTTGTAATCAGCGGTGCGGAAGATATTATTTCCGACGGACAGAGAGTTGCCGGAGTTTCAAACGGAGTTCCGTTAATGGGAAAAGTTTCCGGAACAGGATGCATGGCAACAGCAGTCTGCGGAGCGTTTGCAGCGGCTGCCGACAATAATTTTGATGCCTGTGTCTCAGCTATGGCTTATCTTGGAATCGCAGGAGAGGAAGCGGCAAAAAAATCATCAGCCCCGGGAACGTTTAAACCGCTGTTTCTTGACGCAGTTTACAACCTGTCCGATGAATTGTTTATGAAATCTGCGAAAGTCACCGAATACAAATGAAACTTAATCTCTATGTAGTCACGGACAACAAACTCTCAAACGGTAAATCACACGAAGAGATTACAAAAGAGGCTGTCGCCGGCGGCGCTGATGTAATTCAGCTGAGAGACAAGGAGATGTCTTCTGCTGAATTGTTTCAAACAGCAGTCCGAATGCGTGAAATCTGCAAAGGCAAAGCAATGTTTATCGTTAACGACCGCCTTGACATTGCGCTTGCATCAAAAGCCAACGGAGTTCACTTGGGTCAGGATGATTTACCCTTAAACGAGGCAAGAAGACTTGTGCCGAAAAATTTTATAATCGGGCTGTCTGTCGGCTCTCTTGAAGAAGCAGTCAGAGGAGCGGCAGACGGAGCAGACTACATAGCCGTAAGCCCCGTGTTTTCAACCGATTCGAAAGCCGATGCGGGCGAAGGACACGGGATTGCACTTATTGAAGAGATAAAAAAAGCTCTTCCGGAAATTCCACTGATTGCCATAGGCGGAATTAACGAAAATAACGCAGGGGAATTAATCAATGCGGGACTTGACGGCGTTGCTGTGATTTCTGCGGTTGTAAGCCAGCAAAATATAAAAAAAGCGGCTGAAAGACTTTCAAAAATAATCAGTGAGGCAAAATATGAGCGAAGAAGTTGAGCAATGGTGCGTGAAAGTCCCGCTTTCCGAGGGAGAAAGTAAAAGAAGAGAACTGATTTCATCAGGTCTTGCGGACAGAAATTTTCGACCGCGTGCCGAAAACGGTTTTCTGCTTATACCGGTTCTATCAGAAATTGACGGAGCGGTCAGAGAAATTTTCAAAGAAACACAGGCAAGAGAGGAACTCGCAAGGCATGAGCAGGTCGGCGGGATTGTAATTTTACAGGATGATGACGTCGAAGGAGCAAAAAAAATTCTTGCCGCAAGACCTTCGGTTCACACGGCACTTTTTGCGACATCACCCGTTGAAGGAGAGTTCAGAACCAAGACATTCAAAGTTCTTGCGGGCGTTGACACGACCGAAACCATCTACACAGAATACGGCAAGCGAATGATTGTGGATATGACAGCGGCGTATTTTTCAGCCAGATTGTCAAACGAACGACAGAGACTCTTATCTCTGATGAGAGAAGGAGAAAATATTCTAGATATGTTCTGCGGTGTTGGTCCGTTTCCCGTGATGCTTGGAGCAAAGGCAGGATTTGTCGTGGCAAATGATATAAATCCATCCGCGGTTTATCTGCTTCAGAAAAACCTCGGGCTGAACCGTTTGAAAAACGTTGTCCCCATGGTGGGCGATGCAAAGAATCTGCCCTATGAGTTGGGTGATTTAAAATTCGACCGCATTATTATGAATTTGCCGTTTGATGCGTATGAGTTTTTAGAGGCTGCCTCAAAACTTGCCAAACCGAATGCGATAATTCATCTGTATTCACTTGTAGAAAAAGATGGAGAACATATGGAAGACATCAGAAGAGCATTTCCAGACGCAGTAATCACAGAGAAATTCATCCGCTCGTATTCGCCTACAAGCTGGCACGCGGTTTATGATATTGAGACCGGCTATGAAGTGTAAAATCTGCGGAACAGGAAATTTTGATGATTTGAATTGCGCTGTATCAGCAGGAGCTGATGCTGTAGGATTTTTGGT
>JAUNXW010000149.1 GCA_030539595.1 Methanocorpusculum sp.
AACATGGTTCATGTCCGAAAGGACATAAACCAAATTAATTTTCTCAGGCTATTTTCAAAACTCTGTTTGTTCAATAGTAGAGTTCGTCTTGGTTTTATTATTAGAAACAGCGATGCTTGATGTGTAGTATTTTGTATTTTTAGTGTGTTCGATACGGAAAAAAAAAATCTCAAAGAAAACATTGTCAAACAATTTTTTTACTATTGGACAGCCCTCACAAAATTCAACAACAGGGATAATAAGTCCACAATCTAAATTAATAATAGAACAATGGGAAGGAAGATATATAAAAACGACAGCATAACGACACTGGATTATTCAAACGGTGTTCAGCGGTCTCTGTATTCTATGTTTGAATACGGAACAAATCACGGAACGCGTCAGGCTCAGGCGCTGATATACTTCAACAATATAATAACCTACGGCGAAATGATGGACGCCGTTCACGAATGTGCGGCGGCTTTGGTAAACTTAGGTGTTAAAAAAGGCGACTGCGTAACAATATTTCTCCCAAACATCCCCCAGTGCCTAATGGCAATCTATGCAGTGAACAGAATCGGTGCGGTCTGTAACATGGTTCACCCGCTTTCAACAAAAGCCGAACTCGACTACGCGGTAAACTTAACGGAAAGCAAAATAATCTTCGCCTTTGAAACAAACGAAGGGCACTGCAAAGGACTTAACGCCAAAGTAATCAGATGCAGAACCCCAGAATACTTCCCAAAAAATCCCTACGGAGCGGCTCTTAAAATTGGATTCAATTATTCCGTCAAAAAACTTCCCAAAATTGACAGCGTAATCGAATGGACTGAGTTGATTAAAAGCGGAAAATTATACCTTGAGTCAAATAAACTTCCCGATGACACGGTCAATGGTGATGACACCGCAGTAATAATGTACACCGGTGGAACAACGGGCGACTCCAAAGGTGTAATGCTTTCAAACGCTGCGATGAACTACGCGGCGGTTGAACTCCTTATGCAGTTTATGCATGGAATCCCCCATATCGGAGCGACAATTTACGCAGGACTTCCAGCATTTCACGCATTCGGATTTGTTGTCGCAATCCATCTTCCTCTTGCAGCAGGTCTCAGACTTTTGCTTTTACCGAGGTTCAATACAAAACAGTGCGCCAAACTCTTCCTGAAAGAACAGATAAACTACTTCCCCGCAGTCCCTGTTATGTATGAGAGGCTTTACCCACTGCTAAAAGGTCACGACCTTTCATTTGTAAGATTTGCAGCGTGCGGAGGAGACTTAGTCAGTCTTGACCTGGTCGAACGATACAATGAACTCTTCGATAAAAAACATGGAGGTGCGGAACTCAGACCCGGCTACGGTCTTACGGAAGTTGCGGGCTGCTGTCTTCTTACAAAAAGAAATTACAAGGAATATCTTGAAGGCTCGGTCGGTTCACCGATTCCGCAGACACAGATTTGTCTTGTTGAGCCGGGAACTACAAACGTCGTCAAAGACAACAGCGAGGGAGAACTTTGTATCATCAATCCCGCAGTGATGAAGGGTTACTACAAAAACGAAAAAGCAACAAGCGATGTTATGAGAAAACATGATGACGGACAAGTCTGGCTTCACACAGGCGACGTTGTCAGCATTGTCGACGGCGACAATGTAATTTTTAAGTCCAGATACAAGAGGATGGTAAAAATCAACGGTATAAATGTTTACCCGACCTTAATCGAAAACACAATGTCAGGATGCAGTCTCGTAAACGAAGTCTGCGCTGTGGCTGTTCCGTGGAAAAATGACCGACGCATCAAACTCTATGTAACATTAACGCATGGTGCGGATAAAGAAAATGCGGCAGATGAAATTATGGATTATGCAAAAGCCAACCTTAATCATTGGAGCACGCCAACGGCTATTACAATTCTTGATTCAATGCCGATGACAAAGATGAGCAAGACCGATTACCGCGTTCTTGAAAAACGCGGGTAACTTTGAAACCCAAGGGGTTTCTGTGCAACACAAAATATATAAGAACACAACTCACAAGTAGTACAACACATGGCAGTAGAGATTTACAGGGACGATTCAGTCACAACATGGGAATATAACCCGCAAAGGCAGAAAACAGTATATGACGCTCTTGTTTACGGAGCAGAGCACGCAACACATAAAGCGACCGCGATGGAATATTACGGCCGCAGACTAACCTACGGCGAGCTTCTTAAAGAAATTGATGCGTGCGCCTTCGGTCTTGCAAAACTCGGTGTCAAAAAAGGAGACTGCGTAACTATATTTTTACCGAATATACCGCAGTGTCTGATTTCAATATATGCTGTAAGTAAACTCGGCGCGATCTGTAATATGCTTCACCCGCAGTCGACTAAAAATGAACTTCTCCATGCCCTCAGTCTTACAGAAAGCAAAATAATCCTCACCTTTGAATTGAACGAATCACTCTGCTCCAATATGGAAGGTGCTACAATTGTCCGCTGTAAAGTGCCAGAATATTTCCCAAAAAATATAAAATCCGTTGCCCTAAAATCCGCTTATCTGTTTTCAATAAGAACCGCGAAACAGTCTGTCGGAACAAAAGTTGTTGAGTGGAGCGATTTAATCAAAGACTGCGGTCATGTTGAAAAAGCAGAATCGGACATTGAAGACACTGCTATGGTAATGTACACCGGAGGGACAACAGGTCATTCTAAGGGAGTGATGCTTTCAAACCGTGCGATTAACTACGCAATGTCTATTATTATCGGTGAAAATGTCTGCGGTCTTCCGCATATTGGTGACAGAAGCCTTGTTGTTCTGCCGATGTTCCATGCGTACGGTTTTATTCTTTCGCTTCATTCACCGATTTGTGCGGGAATCTGTGCTGTGCTTGTTCCGAAATTTTCTCCGTCTGAATGCGCCAAGATGATTCTTGAAAACAAGATAGAATATATTATGGGAGTGCCTTCAATGTATGAGAGGATGTATCCTTATTTTGAAGGACACGATATGTCTTATGTGAGACAGCCTTTATCCGGAGGGGACACTGTTTCCGTTGAACTTGTAAACAAATACAATGCTCTTCTGAAAAACAGTATTGTTAACTTCCGTCAGGGTTACGGTCTTACGGAAATCTCCGGCGGTGTTTTTGTAATGCCGGCAACTTATGATAATTATAAGGAGGGTTGTGTCGGCAGAGTTTTCACAGGGAACGAGATTTGTGTTGTTGAGCCGGGAACAATCAATGTTCTTCCTGAAGGCGAAGAGGGAGAACTCTGTGTTTCAGGACCCGTTCTGATGTCAGGATACTGCAACAATCCGGAGGCTACAAAAAAAGTTATGCTCGAGCATGATGATGGAAAAATCTGGCTTCACACGGGAGATGTTGCAAGCGTTGATGAAACGGGTCTGGTTTATTTCCGCTCAAGGTGCAAGCGTATGATTAAGGTGAAGGGAATCAATGTCTATCCGTCAATTATAGAGAATGTAGTTGAGAAATGTTCGGTCGTCGCAAAAGCCTGCGCTGTGTGCGTTACAAGTGAGAACGGTCCTGTTATCAAATTATATGTAGTGCTGAAGAAACTTCCGTGGCGCATGAGTCCTGAAGAGGCTGTGGAAAATATTAAGAAATTCGCACGCGAGCAGCTTAATGACTGGAGCCAACCCAAAGATGTTGCGGTTGTTAAGGAAATGCCGATGACTAAGATGCAGAAAGTTGATTTCATCGCGCTTGAACATATGGCGTGAATATCAATTTTAGAATGTTTTTAGATTTAAATTCATAATTTAGCGATAACAGTATTTCACTATTTTTTTAGAATAAGTTTTGTGCTTCGTTATTTTTTATTGATTAATTTTATTTCAACTAACTTTGAAGCACAATTTTTTTTTGAATCTTTTAAGAATCTGTTTCTGTGTATATTATCATCAGTCAGTAAAATTGTTATATTATCGATGTCTCGCGATATAATTTCGAAGACCAATAATACAACAATTCTATTGACCGATGATAATCAACCGCGTAATTCTAATTTTAATTTATAACAGATATGTGTGAGAAAAA
>JAUNXW010000014.1 GCA_030539595.1 Methanocorpusculum sp.
TCATCGAACTGCCAGTCACCGCTCATCTTTGTTGTAAACAGCGCTTCATTGTCGTCAGCCTTAATTTCGGCTTCGTACTGCTTTACCTGTGCTATATCAATATTATTCAGCATATTAGTCTCACTTTGTTTTAGATATTTTTGAAGGAGTTAATGTTATGAGAAACGTGTCTTTCTCATTTTGGCTGGTCACATCAACTGCATATCCTGTTTTCGGGAACGCTCCTTCAACTGTTTTTACCTGTGTAGATGTGCCGAGAAAACTGAAAGCGCCCGTCTCTTTTTTCAGGGCAACTTTCAGCCTCAGCATCAGATAGGTACATGATTCTTCACGAAAGTCAGGTATCATCCTAACTTATTTGTTTTATCGGTTCTTAGAGATGGTGATTTCCCAAAGACCGTTTTCAATCATCTTCACAACGCATCCGATTTTTCTGTTCCCGCAGTATTCGGGAATTGATGCAGTTGCTGCAGGTGCGTGGTCGCATAATACAACGAGGTCTTCGCCTGCGGGCAGTTTTTTAAGTTCCTTGTCTACTGAAAGGAGACAGAACGGACAAACTTTTCCTGTAATGTCGAGTTTCATTTTTGCCACCTTAGATTCCTACAAGTCCGAAGAAGTTAACAACCCATCCAAGAACGAATGCGGAGAAAATCAGAGCACCGATAATCATACCGATTACGAAAAATCCTGACTTGACGTTTCCTTCTGAGGTCATTACAACCTGTCTGAGCGGGCATCCTCCAAGAAGTGTGCCTATTATTCCAACGAAAATTCCGCCGACAATCATACAGATGATTGTTGCCGCGACAGAAAGTCCTGCGGGTGCTCCCGGGATTGCTGTAAAGAGGTTGCCGTCCTGTAAGAGCCAGAAGAATTTCGGAAATGCTGTCGGGATTAAGAACGAGAACAGGAGATAGAATACGAATGCGGAGACGATAAGTCCAATGTATCCTTTTAACAGTCTGGTCTGTCTGAAGAGGATGAAATCTCTGATTCCTCCAATTGAGCAGAATCCTGAACGCTGTCCAAGCCAGCCGATGATGAATCCAAGTATGATTGTTACAATAGGAACGAGGATGATTGCTGTTTCTTTTGCTAATGCGTCCATTTATTTTGCCTCCATTTTCTTTAATGCAATCTTGACGCCGATGAAGACACCGATAACGATTGCGATAAGTCCGAAGATTGCGATTAAGTCACCGTATCCGATACGAAGGGCAATTCTGTAAGGGCAGGCTCCCATTAAGAGTGCACAAATCATGAAGAAGAATCCGCCGACTGCGTATTTTATGCAGGATTTGGCGTTGCCTTTTTTGATTCTGAATTCTCTGTAGATGAGAGCTGCAACTATTGCGCCGATTAAGACACCGATAATTGTTAAGACAGGGAGAGCGCCCGCTGTTGAAATCGGTGCGGCAAAGAGTTTTGTTCCGAAGATGTTATTCCAGATTACGTCGACTAAGTCACGTGTGTGGCACGCGACGCAAAAACCGTAAGCCATTGGTCCGCCCGCAGGGAAAAGAAGTCCCTGAACGAGTGCTGCCAAAAATCCGATAATGATACCGGCAGTGATTGGCTTTTTCAGGATTTTGTCAATCCCTTTTTTTTCTTTAATTTCTGCCATGCGAGAATTCTATTTGCTGTTAAGAAATATTAATGTTATCAAACATGTTTATATATGATTATTTTTGACTGACTTTATAAAAATTTAGATATATAATACTATGTGGTGTTTATTTATATGTGCTTGGTTAAAAGCGCATGTTGAACTTGTCCGATGGTGATTAAATCCGTTGGAGAAGATTTAGTCTAAGTTTTCTGCTACAGTGTGATTTTCGTGGTGTAACAAAAAGCGCCCAAATATCAACAAATCACAACCTCTAATTAATTAAGATATCAGATTCCTATCACACTTAAAAAACCAAAGCCCTCAGAATATAATAAGCCTCAATCCCGCTTCCTCAGCTGTATCGCATGCAGGCGCAGTCGTCTCTCCAAAAACCGCCAGAACAGGAATATTTGCAATAACAGCCTTGCGGACGGTCTCAGTTACTGCATTGCCTTTCAGAACAACAAAACAATTCCCAAGGTCGACCTTTTCCAGAAGAGCAAAACCTATCAGAACGTCTAAAACATTCTGCGAAGAAATATCCTCAGCTGCTTTCAGCATATTTCCATTAGAAGAAAACAGCCCGCCCGAAAACCACAAAGTATTGGAAACAGCCTCTGCGGCTTTCATCAAATCCTCTTTTGAGACGCTCAGGTCTGATGAAATATGTCCGAGCTTCCCCGAATCAAGAAAAGAAGATGCTCCTCCGCAGCCGGCTAAAACCGTCTTGCGCGACAAAAGAATCGAATAAGGATTCTTGGTTATGACACTCACCTGAGAATCCTCTTCAATAATCGACTCAACATCATCAAGCGACTCAATCACCTTCTCGGTGAGCATCGCACCGACAACGAGATTCGTCTTCTTCTCTTCCGAGGTCATAAGCGTAATAGCCGCACGACCGTTTACAATAATCTGAACAGGTTTTTCGTTCAACATTTTATTTCACCATACCCGCAATCTCTTCAACCGTTGCGGCAAGCATATCGATATCATCTTCCGTGTTATAGCAGTAAGCACTCGCACGGACAGTTCCACCGCCCGATTTCGCAATCTTTTTCATAAGCGGCTGACAGCAGTGTTCACCCGAGCGAACCATAATTGCCGCAGCTTCATCCAGAAAGTATGCGACTTCGTGCGGATGAACACCGTCAACCGTAAACGAAACAGCGCCAGTCAAATGCGCTCTGCCGTTTGACGGGGTTGTTACATTCACGCCGCTGATTTCAGACAGGCTCTTAACCATTCTGTTCGCAAGATTTTCCGAGTGTGCCGCGACATTTTCCATACCGAGTTTTGAGAGATATCTCACAGCTTCGGCAAGACCAATTGCCCCTATAACATTCGGTGTCCCTGCTTCATACTGCTGGGCATTGCCTACGGTTGTAAATTTTTGTCCTGTGACAGTTGAAACCATACCCCCGCCCGCATATTCGGGAGTTGGCAGCGGTGAGCCTTCTTTTATCCAGAGCCCGCCGATACCCATAGGACCAAGCATTTTGTGCCCCGAGAAACTGAAATAATCGCAACCGATCTCTTTTAGATTTATCGGCAGATGCGGGGCTGTTTGAGCTCCGTCAATTGAGAAAAGAATTTCGTGTTCGCGGCAGATTTCAGCAATTTCTTTTACTGGCGCAATTGTGCCGAATACGTTTGAGGCGTGACCTACGGCGACCATTCTCGTATCTTTGGTAATGAGTGCTTCAATATCTTCCGGTTTTACAAAACCGTCGGTCTTGTCTACAATGTCAACTCCCGCGATGCGTTTTGATTCGGCAAGTCTGAACCACGGCAGGAGATTTGAGTGATGTTCCTGTAACGGAACGATAACTCTGTCGGTTTTTTTCCAGTCAAGCCCGTTTGCGATTATATTCAGTCCTTCGGTTGTGTTTCTTGTAAAGGCAAGAATGCCGTTTTCCCCGCCGAAGAATTTTTTTATTGTCTCACGCGATTCTTCGAATTTGTGGGTGGCCATTCTGCCTAGTCTGTGAATTCCGCGACCGACGTTTGCACGATAATGATATTCTGCGTCTGATTGTGCTTCTATTACCTGACGCGGGGATAGAGATGTTGCGGCGCTGTCGAGATATATTATGTGTTCAAGGATAGGGAAGTCCGCTCTTATGTTTTCCGGAGAGAATTGAGACATGAATCTTAGTTATCTTTGGTTTGATTAATTATGAGCTTGTCCAATCGTGATTAAATCCGTTGGACAAGATTTAGACTAAGTTTTTTTCGTGTTGTTTTCGTGGTGAAACGATACGCGCTCAAAGGTCAACAAATTATAATTTCAAATTAATTTAAATATTAGATTCCACTATTGGACAAACTCAATCTGTTGGACAGATTCAATTATAAATATTACATCTAAGGTTATATAGAGGTTTACTGCGGCTATAGTTCAAGAACTAATTCTTTAAATAACAAGCAGGTTAAATAAATCTATATGAGTAATCTTCACAGCGAATACATGGAAGCTTTCTTCGGCGTTGAACTTTATAAGAAGTTTCAGGATGTCTTAGGTGATTTGGAGAACATCGAGATTGATATGAAGGGTATCTCCAAAGAGGTAGGAAGACTCGGCGGAGAACTTGATAAAGAGGATAGGATTGGAACGGCAAAAGAGATGCGTGCAGCAACTTATGAGTCAGCCCAGCAGGTGAAGGATGTCCGCTCTTTCCTTGATTTTTATTTTTCGCAGAGTCAGGAGTTGTCGCAGGTAATTCTTGAAAGAGATGCGTATATGCTTCTTTATCAGATTTATCAGTGGGATTTTAATGATGTTCGTGATTTGAGGGGTTGGATTCGTGATTTTAAGGAGGTGTGCAAGACTATTGGATACAGACCTGAGGATTTGCTTAAGTTAGATAATCTTACTTGGCATCCTGTGCCCGAAGATGTTAAGATTTATCCGGTTTATGCAGTTGATAAGCATGATTATTGTCTTTGCGGCGGGGATTGTGACGATATTATGCACATTGATGAGGTGCGTGAGGAGCTTGAGGAGAACGGCGGCAAGCCTCTTAAGCCTCATAAGAGAAATTTATCTAAATAACTTTTTTTTCAAACTTGTTCTTTGCGATTATTGTTTAAACAAAATCAGGCAAATATTAATTTACTAATAACAAATGCTGCGAGAGGGATCCGAACCCCCGACCTCGGGATTATGAGTCCCGCGCCCTAACCGACTAGGCCACCGCAGCTCCTAAAATATGCATAATAAGAAGGACGTATCCCAATATATAGATTACGAAAAAATGTTTATTGTTTCTTCTGATTTTTCTTAGCAAGAGCACTCATATACGCGTTAACCGCTGCAGTAACCGCAACAGTTTTCTCCTTCCCCTGCTTAAGAGATGCACCCAGCTGATGCATGCGCGTCTCGCTCTCACGCATATACTGCGTAAGAGTCTGCGTAATCTTTGGGTCTGAAAGGAAATGCGTATGCGTATTTCCCGCAATAAAATCGGGATTATTCATAATTGCGTAATGCAGAGGCAGTGTTGTCTTAACACCGATAATAACATACTCCGTAATAGCGCGGCGCATTCTTGCAACCGTTTCCTCACGCGTCATCGCCCTTGCGCACAGTTTTGCAATCATTGAATCATAATGAGGGGGAATAGAATAACCCGCGTGAATACAGCTGTCGATTCGAATACCGGGACCTCCGGGCGAGCGGTATCTTGTAATCTTACCCGCATCCGACGCGAAATTATTCATCGGGTCTTCGGCATTAATACGGCACTCAATAGCGTGACCGCGGCAGATAACCTGCTCCTGTGAATAAGGCAGCGGCTCTCCTGCGGCAACCATAATCTGCATCCTGACCATGTCCATACCTGTAATCAGTTCGGTCACAGTATGTTCAACCTGAAGACGTGTGTTCATCTCCATGAAATAGTAATTGCCTGAATCGTAAAGGAATTCAACAGTTCCCGCGTTTTCGTAACCGCAGGTCTTTGCAACGGTGATTGCAGAATCCGTCATCCTCTTTCGAAGCTCGGGCGTCATAATCGGGCAAGGCGACTCTTCGATAAGCTTCTGATGCCTCCTCTGAATTGAACACTCACGCTCAAACATGTGGATACAATCACCTTTCGCGTCTGAGAAAATCTGAACCTCGATGTGTCTGGGTTTTGCCAGATACTTTTCGATGAACACAGTATCGTCGCCGAAGGCTGATGCGGCCGTTCTCATCGATTTGGCTATTGCTTCATCAAGTTCAGCCTCATTGTTGACAACAGTCATACCGATGCCGCCGCCCCCTGCAGAAGCTTTAACTATTACCGGGTAACCGATTTTTTCAGCGAAGGCTTTGGCTTCATCGTGGTCAGTGCTTTGTGTCCATGGAAGCACAGGAACGCCCGCATTATGCATTGCCTGCTTGGACTCAAGTTTTGAGCCCATCATATGCATAGTGTCTGCGGAAGGTCCAATAAATGTCAGACCTGCTTTTTTCACAGCCGCAGGAAACTCTGCCTTCTCCGCAAGAAAACCGTAACCCGGGTGAATTGCGTCCGCTCCGGAAAGTTCTGCGACCTCCAGAATCCTTTCCATATTCAGATAACTCTTCTTCGGCGGGGCTTCGCCGATTAAGAAAGCCTCGTCTGCATATTTCACATGAAGCGCATTCTCATCGGCCTGTGAATACACTGCGACAGTTTCAATACCCATCTCACGACAGGCGCGCATTACGCGTATGGCGATTTCTCCCCTGTTGGCAACCAGTATCTTGTCGAAATATTCACTTTTGCTCATTTCACCACCACTAAAACGTCGCCGCTTTGGACTACGGCTCCGTTTTCGACAAATATTTCAGTGACTGTGCCGTCAACCGGGCTGACAACAGGGTTTTCCATTTTCATAGCTTCGAGGACTAAAAGAGTGTCGCCTGCGGCAACTTTCTGACCTGCCTGAACTTTAATGTCGAGAACCATTCCCTGAATGCTGCTCTTGACACCGCCCGGGACATCTCCTCTTTTGTGTCTGTCGCCGCCTGCAGCCTCAACTGAATTTACAACCGATTCGCCTTCAATCGAAAGAATTCTGACTGCATAGATTTCTCCGTCAACTTCGACTTCCATCGAGCGCGGAATTTCGAAATCCTCTGAACCGGCTGAAGCCGGTGCTGTCGGTTTTGCGGAAGGCAGAACTTCGGGTTTTTTCTCTCCTTTGAGGAAAGCCGGAGCGATTGCGGGGTAGAGAATGTATGTGAGAACATCCTCTTCTTTTTTGATAAGCCCCTGCGACTCCGCGTCGGTCTTCATCTTGTCGTAAATTGGCTCAAGAGTATCTGCAGGTCTGCATGTAATCCTCTTTTCGCCGCCTATGATTTCTTTGATGATTCTATCGGAGAGTTCTTTCGGACTCTTGCCGTAAAGACCTTTGACGTAGTCTCTTACTTCGTTTGTGACTGTCTTGTATCTGCCTCCCATTAATACGTTTAAGACTGCCTGCGTCCCTACAATCTGTGAGGTGGGGGTTACAAGCGGCGGGTAACCGAGGTCTTCTCTTACGCGCGGAATTTCTTTTAAGACGTCATCCATTCTGTCAAGAGCGTTCTGCTCTTTGAGCTGCGAGACAAGGTTTGAAATCATTCCGCCGGGGAGCTGATAGACTAAGACGTCTGAGTCGATTCTTACTGAAATAGGGTCGATAATGCAGTCGTATTTGCATCTGATGTCGACAGCCGTGTTTTTAACAAGTCTGAGTTTCGCAAGAGAAATTCCCGTGTCTCTTGCAGTTCCCGCAAGCGAGGCAACTATACTTTCAGTTGCGGGCTGGCTTGTTCCGCCCGCAAACGGCGACATTGCTGTGTCGAGTATATCGACACCCGCTTCGATTGCTGCCTGATAACTCATGGGAGCAATACCGCTTGTTGAGTGGGTATGAAGTCCTATGGGTATGTCGATTCTTTCTTTGATTCCCGTAATCAGTTCGCGTGACGCTTCGGGCATAATTAAGCCAGCCATGTCTTTTATTGTTATTGAATTGCAGCCGAGGCTGTAGAGTTCTTCTGCGAAGTCTACGAAGCCTTTGATTGTGTGAACGGGGCTTGTTGTATATGATATTGTGCCCTGAAGGTGTTTTCCGTTGTCGAGGACTGCTTTCATCGAACTCTTCATGTTTCGGACATCGTTGAGCGCGTCAAATATTCTGAAAATGTCGATGCCGTTTTTAGCGGAGGCTTCAACGAATTTGTTTACGACGTCGTCTGGGTAGTGTCTGTATCCGACCAAGTTCTGACCGCGAAGAAGCATTTGAACTGGTGTTTTGACGAAAATAGATTTAAGGGTTCTCAGGCGTTCCCATGGGTCATCGTTTAGGTAGCGGATGCACGTATCAAACGTTGCGCCCCCCCATGCTTCTACTGACCAGAATCCTACCTTCTCCATCTCCTTTGCGAGTTCCAGCATGTCTTCCGTGCGCATTCTCGTCGCAGCGAGAGACTGGTGGGCATCTCTTAGGGTGGTGTCCGTAATATATAATTTTGACATCTTTATCACACCTTGTTTTTGATTATCTAAACCTAAATTATTTTGGATTCAATGGTTAAAAAGGTAAGCACTTGGATACTTTTCAATATGAGTTTGTCCAATCGTGAAAAAAATCTGTTGGACAAGATTTTGATGATGAGATTGTTGCTGGCTCTTCTTTGGTTTTATGAAAAAATAAAACCGCGAACGCAAATAAAAAATTTGCTTGGCTAAGACGTAGATCTTTAGGTCTCTCAGTCGAGCAAGTTGAAGACTTGCGACGTTCTCTCGTAACATAGTTTTGAAGATCAACAAATCACAATCTCACAATAAATTCCCGCACTCTTACACAATAATTATATCCGCTCCGCTCAAAAAGAATTATCAATGACAGACTCCTCTCCTCTGAATGATTTTTTCGGAGCAATAAAATCCGCAGGACTTTTCAAAAGAATCTTTTGCTGGAAAAAAATACTCGGTAAATTAATCGGCGCGGAAACTGAATATTTTCTTCTGAAAACGGAAAGAGAAAAAATCTCAGACCTCGAATACAAAAATCAGGCACTCAGCGAAAATAATCTCACACAGAAAATAGAACTCGAAAAACTCATCGGGCAGAAAAACACAGACACGGAAAAAATAAAATCCCTTGAATCCAGAAATCTCACACTCACAGAAGACCTCATCTGCTCACGCGAACTTCTTGCCGGAGAAAACGAACGTGCCAAAAACTTATCGGAAAAATACACATACGCAAGCGCTGAACTCGAAAAAATCACAATTGAATACAACAAAATCAACGAAAAACTCCTCACACTAAGCGGAGAACGCAAACTCGAAAACGACAGATACCTTGAACTCAGAAAAGAACACGAAAATACCGTGCGCGAACTCAGCGAAACAAAAGAACAGGCAGCAGCAGAAGAAAGTATCCGCGAAGAAAGAACCAAAAACTACGAAAGAAACGTAGAAAACCTCAACGTCCTTGTTGAACAGCTCGAAAAAGACCGCAGAGCAATTGCAGAAAAACTCAAAGCCGACTTCGAAGAACACCAAAAAGAACTCGAAGCCTCATGGAAAACCCACGAATCAGATGTCTCGGAAACAATTCGAAACATCTGCAAAAAATATGATTTTGTCTGGTGCGACAAATCAGAATACCCGAATAAAGGAGTCCCAGACAACGTAGTAATGATAGGCGGTCTTTACACTGTCTTCGACGCAAAAAGCCCGAAAAACCCCGAAGAGCTTGATAACTTCCCGCAGTATTTGAAATCTCAGGCTGAGGCGATGAGCAAATACTGTAAATTCGAAAACGTCAGAAAAGACGCTTTCCTTGTAGTTCCATCAAGCACTCTGGATATTTTAACATCCTACTGCTATGACCTTGCTGAATACACCGTTTATGTAATAACTCCCGAATCTGTTCTGCCCATTATGCAGATACTCAAGCTCATTGAAAACTATGAATTCGCCGAGCAGCTCAGCCCCGAAGACAAAGATAAACTCTGCAGATTTATCGGAAAACTCTCGCACACGACCAAAAGAAAAATCCAGATTGATACATACTTTGCAAAAGAGCTTATCTCAGCGCTCAGAGAAATCGACAGCCTTCCCGAAGAATTCGCAAACGAAGTCGAAGGCTACGAACAGAAAGCGAAACTCAATCCGCCTATGGAAAAACGTGCCAAGACAATTTCAGTTTCAGACATCGAGTCTGATGTCAGGCGCGTGGAAAACGAAATTGTCGGCTGGTCTGTAGTAAATGATTGAGTTCATCTTCTTGCGCGTCCAATAAAATAGAAATGGGATTATTCGGCAGGAAAAAAGAAAACAAGGGAGAGCCAAACAGTGCGGCGGAGGCTGCGATGTGGTTTTCGAAAGCTTCGCAGAATCTTAAACTGAATCAATACGGCGCGGCTTTGGAATGTTTCAATAAGGTTACAGAACTTGACCCGTCAAATCCTGCCGCTTGGCACGAGAAAGGTAGAATTTATGCGATTCTGAAGAAGGAAGCGCAGTCAATGAACTGCTACGATAAGGCTATTGAGCTTCGCCCCGATTCTGCGGTTTACTATCACAACAAAGGGGACGCTCTTGTTTCTTTTAAGAAATTTGATGAGGCGGATGAGTGTTTTGAAAAAGCCCTCTCGCTTGCGCCGGAAGATGTTATTTATCTGACAAGTCATGCGGCTATGCTTGCGATGGCTAAAAAATACCGCGAGGCTGATGAGGTTATGAAAAAAGTCTGCGAGATAGAACCGCTTGCGCCGGAGCACTGGTTTAATCGTGCGAATTATTTATGTGAGGCGGGAGAGTTTGAAAGCGCCGCAGCTTTTTATCGAACGACAGTAGAAATTGCTCCGGGGCACGCTGTGAGCCAGTTTAACTGCGGGAACTGTCTGTCTAAAATAGGAAAATACGAGGAGGCTGTTTTTTATTATGATAAAGCCCTGAAATACGAACGTTCGATGACCGGCGCGATGAATAATAAAGGTCTTGCTTTAAGTTGTCTGGGTAAACACGATGCGGCTTATGACTGTTTCAGGCGTGTTCTGATTGCCCTGCCCAAAGATGCCGATGCGTGGTACAATAAGGGTTATGAGCTGCTGATGCTTGAAAGATACAGCGAGGCGGTTAATGCTTTTGACTGTGCTTTGTCTTATGCGGATGCGGATAACCGCGAGTTAATAGAAAAAGCCCGCGAGAAAAAACAGGAAGCGGTTTCAAAAAATATTGGGTGAGAGGATTAGGATTTTTTCAATATTTAATACAGGATATAATTAATTGTTGTCTGGTGATTTTTTAGTGTCTTGATGTATCCTGCACTGAAAAATCCATCCGGAAATTTTATCCAACGGATTCACATAACGATTGGACAAACTCAAACTCAGCCCCTCTTGATGGAGGTGACTTTATACCTCCTCAGACAAATACTTATACAATGTTTGAAGGACTCAAGAAAAAATTAGGGATAGGCAAAAATAAAACCGAGGAGATAAAACCTGCCGAACCCGAAACAAAAACAGAAGTGCAGGTTCAGGCTCACGCGGAAATAACAGAACCAGAAGAAGAAAAAACAATCGGAGTACTCGGCAAACTCAAAGCGCTTGTAATAGACCATGAAGTAACTCTGTCCGAGAAAAAAATAGATGACGCACTCTTTGATTTACAGATGGTTCTTCTCGAATCCGACGTAGCCTTCCCCGTCGCAGAAGCAATAACCAAAAATATGAAAGAAGAACTCATTGGAACAAGCCGCAAAATAAGCACCTCCGCCGATAAAGTCGTAGAAGACGCCCTCAAACACTCAATAGAAAAAGTTCTCGGCAACGGATTTGACCTCGTCGCATACATAAAATCCCATGACAAGCCAGTAAAAATATTATTCACGGGCGTCAACGGCACTGGAAAAACAACTTCTGTCGCAAAAATAGCAAGCTACCTCACATCCCAAGGTCTGTCTGTAGTTGTTGGAGCTGGCGACACATTCAGAGCCGGAGCAATTGAGCAGATAAGGGTTCACTGCGAAAGAATTGGAGTAAAACTCATAGCTCATCAGGAAGGAGCAGACCCGTCAGCTGTTCTTTTCGACACAATAGAATACGCAAAAGCTCACGGAACAGACGTAGTTCTGGCGGATTCCGCTGGCAGATTCCATAACCGCGTAAACTTAATGAATCAGCTCGAAAAAATCAAACGCGTGATGAAACCCGACCTTGTCTTCTATGTTGATGAAGCTGTTGCCGGAAACGACGCAGTCGTCAGAGCGGAAGAATTTGAAAAAACTGTATCGACCGACGGCGTCATCTTAACAAAAGTAGACATGGATCCAAAAGGCGGAGCGGCAATTTCAATAGCATACACAATAGGAAAACCTCTTGTTTTCCTCGGTGTGGGTCAGGAATACACCGATATGAAACCGTTTACCCCATCACTTATAATTGATGAAATCTTTGGGAGGGACGAATAATGGCAGGACTTGAAGGATTATCCAACTCTCTTAAGGATGCGATGAAAAAACTCGCTGGCAAGACAATCATCGACAGAAATGCGGTTGACGAACTCGTGCGTGATTTGCAAAGGGCGCTTCTGTCTTCTGATGTCAACGTAAAACTTGTGATGCAGCTTTCGCAATCGATAAAAGCGAGAGCTCTTGCGGAAGACCTTCCAAAAGGCATCAACGCACGCGAACACGTTCTCAGAATTGTTTATCAGGAACTTGTAAATTTAGTCGGCAAGGAAGCTGAGTTCGCGCTTAAGCCGCAGAAGATTCTGATGGCAGGTCTTCAGGGTTCCGGTAAAACAACCACGACCGGCAAACTTTGCAGATATTTCCAGCGCAAAGGTATGAAAGTCGCGGCAATAGGCGCGGACAATTTCAGACCCGGAGCTTTTGCACAGCTTGAAACCCTTTGTAAGAAAATCAATGTTCCCTGCTACGGCGACCCTGCGGAAAAGGACGCGGTAAAAATCGTAAAAGACGGACTTGCCAAACTTAAGGATGCAGAAGTTATCATAGTCGATACCGCAGGACGCCACGCTCTTGAAGATGACTTAATTGATGAAATCATGCAGGTCAACGAGTTCCTCAAACCCGACCACCGCTGGCTCGTAATTGATGCGGCAATTGGTCAGGCGGCTCGTGAGCAGGCTAAGAGGTTCAATGAGGCAATTGGAATTGACGGCGTTATCGTTACCAAGATGGACGGAACTGCCAAAGGTGGAGGAGCTCTTTCCGCTGTTGCCGAAACAGATTCGGGAATTGTTTTCATAGGTAACGGAGAGACTATAGACGACCTTGAGAAATTTGAGTCGAACGGGTTCATCTCAAGACTTCTTGGGATGGGAGACCTTAAGGCACTCGTCGAAAAAGCTGAGGAGAGCATCAACGCGGAAGACGTTGATGTCAATGCGATGCTTCGCGGAAAATTCAGCTTGAACGATATGTATAAGCAGCTTGAGGCGGTGCAGAAGATGGGACCTCTTAAGCACGTTATGTCTATGCTTCCGATGGGCGGGCTGAAAGTTTCCAATGAGCAGCTCGACGGGACAGCGGACAAAATGAAGAAGTTCAGAATAATTATGGATTCGATGACACCCGAAGAACTCGACGACCCGTCGCTCATTAACACTTCGCGTATGATGAGAGCAGCGAAAGGTTCCGGTTCAACAATCGATGATGTCCGCGATTTGATGAAATATTATAAGATGATGCAAAAGACGCTGAAAGGTTTCCGCGGCAACAGAATGGCGATGGGAAAAATGATGAAGCAGATGCAGAAAGGCGGCGTTGGTCCGATGGGACCAATGGAATAATTTTTCAAAATTTATTATCTCTCTTTAGTATATACGCATCCAAAGTTATCATAGAGATTTCCGTCGGCTTTAATCTCCCAGACAACAGAATTGGAAACAACTATTGCGTATGAATTTTCATCCATTTTAAGCCATGAAACAATTGACGAGCCTTCTATTGTTTTGTCTTCTTTTAAATATTCAACAGTGCCCTTGCCGTCTTGAAACAATTCGAAATTAAGATAGCGTACGTCATTCTTTATTTCACGAGGATAGGTTGTCTTCCATTTGCCGATTATTCCTTTTGAAGAATCGGCGTGCTCAAGAATTATATCATCAGCTAAAAACAAATCACTGTTGATTACCGCATGATTATCCGACGGGTGATAATTCAGGATAATAGGGGCGTAATATGAGTGGTATATATTGTTTCCTTTGTTTTCCCACACAGCAGACATTCTGACAAATTCGTCATCCGATGTGTAGAGACTTTCTGATATTGTATGATTGAGACAGAAGGTTTCAACCATTTTTGTGTAGTGTGTTCCTGCAAGATTTGTGTATTCGCCCGAAACCCATGTTCCAATAATCGGGTCATTCAAACCATCAAGTCCGTTTATACAGCCGGCTGATACGGTAATCAGCAATATTATAGAAACAGCAGCAGCTATTTTTTTCATATAGATTCTATGTGTGCTGATAAATTATAATGTTTGTCCCGAAAATCATTCACCTTTTGATGAAATAAGTTCCCGTTCCGCAAACAAATATTCCTGAGCATATCCCGCATATTTTCCGAAATGGTTTCTCGCATATTCAGATGCCTTACTGTATGAGAGTTTTTTATCTCCGCCGAGGTATTTTGTTCTAAGAATTCTTTCAATCCAGACATCTACAGGGATTGCTTCATATTTTTCAAAGGCAAAGAGGAGAACGCAGTCTGCGACTTTAGGTCCGACACCGTTAAGTTCCATGAGTTTTGATTTGGCACAGATATAGTCCAAAGACGCGATTTCATCAGACCAGTGTTTGTTGTTCAGCGCGTTTTCTGCTGCGCCGCAGATAAATTTGTCGCGGTATCCTACTTTGCATTCTCTAACCGATTCTGTTGGTTCGCAGGCTATGTTTTCAATCGAGGGGAATGTGTGAAATTCCATATTGTCACAGTGAAGAGTCTGCCCGAATTTTTTGGATAGATTTTCTATCCTCATCGTGATTCCTGGAATATTGGCACATGTTGCACAGATATATGAAACAAGACATTCCCATTTTGGCTGACGTAAAATACGAAGCCCTCTGCATTGTTCGACGGCAGAATGAATGAGTGTGTCGCGGTCAATGTCTTTTAAGATATTGTCAAGTGGGATGTCAAGCGCGAAATAATTAATCAATTCGTTTTCAGATGCGCCTTCATAAAGGAGAGTGTCTTCTTCCTGCTTAACTTTCCAGACACTTTCACCGACAGGCGCGTACCAGAAATCATTAATTTTTTTCCAACGGAAAGCCTGACCGCAGGACACTGTTAAGTCAAGATTGAATGGAGTTTCTTCAAGATTGAATTTTTTCATAAAAATAGGGTTATTCTTTGAGCATTAAAATGCCGAGGAGTATTGCGCCAGCTCCGATTAATGCAAGTACAATTCCGAATCCGCCTATGATAAACTGAATTACCTGCGGTATGAAGAATACGATTCCGGCAACACCCGCTGCCAAGAGAATGATTCCGACTATTAATGTGATTAATCCTGTTTTGTCCATGCTAAAATTATTGGCACTCTTTAATTATATTGTTTACTAATGCGGTTCATTGAGATCCTGAGCTTGTCCAACGGATTCACATGACGATTTGACAAATTCTACAAATCAGGCAGAGCACAGGCAAAACCTAAACTATTCATACGACCTATATAATAGACTCATAAGATTATGGCAGATACAGATATCAGAAACGAAATCTACATACTTGCTCTCGAAAACGCTGTAAAACACAAAGCAGTCCCGAGAGCTGGTGCAATATTGGGCAGTGTAATGGGTGGTCATCCTGAGCTCAGACCTAAGGCAAAAGAAATAAACATGATGCTCCCAGACATCCTCAAAGAAGTTGAAGCGCTCTCAACAGAAGAAAGAGAAGCAAAACTCCGCGAGCTTAAGCCCGACGCAATAGAAAAAATGCACGAGAAGAAAGAGCGCATTCACGAACTCCCGGAGTTACCCGACGCAGAAAATGGTGTTGTCATGCGCTTTGCCCCAAACCCGTCAGGTCCCCTTCACTTAGGACACGCAAGAGCCTCTGTTCTCAATGATTACTACGTCAAAAAATACGGTGGAAAATTCTACTACAGAGTAGAAGATACAGACCCAAAACGTGTTGACCCTTCTGCGTATGATATGGTTCTTGAAGACCTCAAGTGGCTCGGTATAGGAATCACAGATATTGTGATTCAGTCAGACCGCTTCGACATTTACTACGATTACGCCAGACAGCTCATAAAACTCGGCGGGGCTTACATGTGTAACTGCGACAACGAAGAATTCAAAGCACTCAAGCTCAAAAAACAGGCTTGTCCGTGCCGTTCACTTTCCGTCGAAGAAAATCTCAAACGCTTTGAGGATATGCTTGCCGGAAAATACAACGAAGGGGAAATCACGCTCCGTGTAAAAACTGATATTGCCCACCCCGACCCCGCTGTAAGAGACTTTGCCGCAATGAGGGTTCTCAAAAACCCGAAGCATCCGCGAAAACCGGAAATCTTTGTCTACCCGCTCATGAACTTCTCTGTCGCGGTTGATGACCACCTTCTTGGGATGACTCACGTAATCAGAGGCAAAGACCACATCGCAAACACTCGCCGTCAGGAATACATCTACAAATATTTCGGCTGGAAGATGCCTTACTTCTATCACTACGGAAGAATGTCAATTGCGGGACTTGAACTTTCAACCTCAGGTATGCGCAAAGGAATCAACGAAGGTCTCTACGCAGGCTGGGACGACATCCATCTTGGAACTCTTCGCGCACTTGCCCGCAGAGGTATTCAGGCAGAAGCAGTCAGAGTGGCTGTTGTCGATATAGGAATAGGAGACACTGATATTTCATTCTCTTGGGAAAACCTGTTTGCACAGAATAAAGCTATAATCGACGCAGACGCAGACAGATATTTCTTTGTTCCGGACGCGGTTGAGGTAACGGTTACAGGAGCTGAACCGACAGAAGCACGCGCACCTGTTTATCCTAATAAGCCCGAACGCGGAGAGCGTGTTCTGAAATTTACCGGCAAAGTCCTTCTGCCGAAATCGGAAATTGAAGCAGGCAAGATGATTCGTCTGAAAGATTTATTCAACATAAGAATCACAGGTGAAAACACCGCCGAGTTTGCGGGCAACTCTCTTGCAGAAGCAAGAGCCGCTAAAGCCTCAATTGTTCAGTGGATTCCTGCAGAATCAAAAGTTCCAGCT
>JAUNXW010000150.1 GCA_030539595.1 Methanocorpusculum sp.
ATTGTATTGCTGCAAAAAGATTTAGCTTACCCTGAATCTATATGATTATTGTTTATGCTCTTCTTTTGTTTGATAAGAAAAAGAAGAGCAAAAAACTTAGTCTAAAATAATTAGCGAAGTACTGGATAAGCGAGCGAAGCACCACAGCAAAACAAAATAAAATCAAAACGACCAAACGGCAACCCTTTCGTGATTTTCGTTAAATTTCGGGTTTTGCGAAATAAAATGAAGCCGACACAATTTTTAAATTTTCGTGCTTTTCGCGTATTTTCGTGTGATTTTCGTGGTGCAGCGAAATACACCCACACCGTAACAAACCAACTTACACGAAATAAACTCAAAACCCAACAGTAAACTTACACGAAACAAAATCAAAGACCAACGAAACAAATCCACCCCGCATCATGTACTCAAAAAATGTCTTTTTTATAGGAAAGCTTATAATCCCCACCCCCGAACGGAGCCTGAATTAATCCCCATTTTCGTTCTCTCTGAGTACACGTAATCCGTAATCCGTATGAAACATAATCCGAAAAAAAGATGACCTCCAAAAAAATAAAATCTCAACGACACATCATATATTTTTACCAATGCGGTGAACTAAGCTGAAAAAGTTATTATAAAAACTTTTGAATTGCTTCAATTTGAAGCATTTCTTATATTATTTATATAATTAAAAACAAATATAGTACACAAGAGGACTACGCAGCGAACAAAAATAACCCCAAAAAGAGTTCGCTCAAAACTATTTTACGACACAAATTTTTTTTCAAAACCGCATCCATACGGATTACGGATTACGTGTACTCAGAGAGAGCGAAAATGGAGCTTAATTCAGGCTTCGTTCAGGGGTGCTGTATATAAATCTTTCTGCAAAAATGCACAAAAACGACACACAAAATTTTCAAAGAATTAGCGGTTTGTTATTTCACTCCAAAAAAAGCACATGGAATATTCACCGCACATTTCCCGCAGACATCAGCCCCGTATTTTATCTCATTCGACAAACACCGCTCATAACAGACTTTCCTGTTATAACCTTCCAAAGACAACGCCTTAACAGAACACCTCTTAATACAAACCCCGCATTTACCTTTTGACTTGTAAAGACACAATTCATCAGTCATAGGCAAATCACACTCAACAGGAATATCAGAAACAACCGAACCGAAACGTCCGCAGCTCCCAACCTTTGTAATCAGCAGATTATTAACTCCGAATTTACCGAGACCCGCAGCTTCTGCAATATGCTTTTGCGACCAGCGGCTCATAATTTTATTTTCATCAAATCCGCCTTTAAAAAAATCCGCAGAGTAACCGAGCTCATTAATTTTACTAACGAGAGCGAGATTAACCTCTTCAATAATCTTATTCGTATCAACGTATAACCGAACCCAGATTTCAGAAGGGTCAATGCCTTCTGAATTGGTCAAAGCATATTCTTTTCTGAACGGAAGAAAATAAGAAATAACAACTCTTGCAGTCGGCAGAATATCTTCCGGCATCAGATGATTTTCGAAAGTATGCGTTCTAATATTTCTGATAAGCGGAGAATTTACGTCGGCGACGCAAACAATAGGTGAATTCAGCCAATCAGCCTTCGCATTTTTTAAAATAACCGCTTCAAGAGATTTTCTCATAAAAAAAATTACTCCTTGAAAATCATATCAAGGAGATTTACAGCATCAATAAGACCGTATGAACCTTTTTCCGCGACTTCTTTTTCGTTATAAACCGAAACAGAGTCAGGCTCGCCTTTGCCCATAACAGCAAACGGAACCGGCGCGTGAGTATGGGTTTTCTTACAGATTGGAGTTGGATGGTCGGGCATCAGCATAACACAGCCGTCGAAATTATCGAGAATGTAGCCTACTGCTTCATCAAGATGTTCGATTGCCTTAATCTTTTCTTCAATGCTTCCCAAGTGCCCTGCTTCATCGGTTGCCTCAACGTGCATGTAAACAAAATCTACATCGTCTTTGACCGCGTCGACGGCAGCTTTGGCTTTTCCCATGAAGTTAGTGTCAAGATATCCTGTTGCACCGTCAACTTTAATGATTTTCATTCCTGCGCATTTTGCAATACCGAAGAGCAAATCGACCGCTGAAATAACCGCTCCTTTCTTGTGATATTTTTCATAGAAATCAGGCATTGACGGTTTTTTGCCTCCGCTCCAAGGCCAGATTGCAGTCGCGGGTTTTTTGCCCTGTTCCATTCTGTTGAGATTTACGGGGTGAATTTCAAAAACATCCGAAGACCTGACAATGAATTTCATCAAAAGGTCTGCGTCCTCTCCTTTCGGGAGATTATCGTTGATGAGCTGACCTATAATATCATGAGGCGCAACAGTCTCCGAGCCTTTTCCGTTTGGAAGCATCAGGACATTTCTGTAGGAAACCCCTGAGTAAAGACGTGCTTCGGGGATTTTCTCCTGAAGACTTTTGAAAAGCATCGCGCCTTCTTCCGATGAAATGTGTCCAGCTGAGAAGTCGTCCATTTTACCGTTTTTAATGGTGACAAGGTTGCAGCGGTAAGCGAGGTCATTTTCTTCGAAGGGAACACCCATACTTACAGCTTCAAGCGCACCGCGTGAAGTGTAATATTTTTTCGGGTCGTATCCGAGAATCGACATATTCGCAACGTCTGAACCGGGCGTCATCGACTCATCTACGGTTTTTATCATTCCGCAGCGCCCCATTTTTGCGATTTTATCCATGTTGGGCTTGTGTGCGACCTCTAACGGAGTTTTTCCGCCAAGCTCCGCAAGAGGTTCATCTGCAGCACCGTCTGCGAGTATTAATATGTATTTCATTTGTGTATATTGATACGGCTCTCAAGAGAATAAAATAAGTGGTTATAGCACATTTACATAAGTATCATATGAATATTTTAGGCAGTATTTTGAATGTCTTTCGCGGTGCCTGTATGGCGGTCGCAGACAGCGTTCCGGGTGTTTCCGGAGGAACAATAGCTTTTATTCTGGGTTTTTATGATAAGTTCATTAACTCGGTTCATGATTTTCTGATGGGTTCCTGGGATGAGAGAAAGAAAGCGTTTCCGTTTCTTTTCTTCCTTGCAATAGGCTGGGTATGTGCATTTTTAATCTGTTCGGTGATTATTTCAAAATTGTTCGATGAGCATATTTATGAAATCAGTTCGATGTTTATCGGTCTGACGCTTTTTGCAATTCCGATAGTCATTTATGAGGAAAAAGCTTGTCTTAAGGGTAAGTATCTGAATCTGCTGTTTACGGTTATCGGTGCGATTCTTGTTCCGTTAATTGTAATTCTTGGAAGTTCTGCTGGTGTTACTGAGGTTAATCTGGCTCAGATTACAATCGGTCTTGTTGTGTTTCTTTTTGTTTCAGCTATTGTTGCGATTTGTGCTATGGTTCTTCCGGGAATTTCAGGCTCTACAATTCTTTTGATTATGGGAATTTATGTGCCCATGATTTCTGCTGTTAGCAGTCTGGCACATCTTGATTTTACTTATCTTCCGGCTCTGATTATTTTCGGTCTTGGAATGATTGCAGGATTTTTTGTTGCGTCGAAGGTTATTAAGAAATGTCTTGAACGTTTCCGTTCGCAGACGATTTATTTAGTTCTGGGACTTTTAGTGGGCTCTGTTTATGCGATTGTGATGGGAACGAAGTCTGTGGGTGCTGAGGCTATGAACTTTACGACGTTCAGTATTCTGTTTTTTATAATCGGCGGGGTTGTGATTTTAGGTCTTCAGTTTGTTAAGATGAGAATGGAAAAGAGAGCCGGGAATTAGATTATTCCTGTTTTCTTTTTTGCGGAGTTGTGATGGATGAGTTTATCCAATGGATTCACATAATGATTGGACAAGCTCTCTACGCAATTAGTCCGTCCAATCGTGGAATCTGATA
>JAUNXW010000151.1 GCA_030539595.1 Methanocorpusculum sp.
ATAGCGGGGCGCTTTAGCGTCCTCAGCCGAGCAAATCTTTGATTTGCGCTGAACGGAGCGAAGCTCCAAGTTAATCGAAATAAAATTAATCAATAAAAATTAGTGAAGTACTGGATAAACGGAGTGAAACACAAAACTTATTCTAAATTTAAGACAAACTCTCTTCAGCAAAATAAATTTACACAGAAGAACAAATTATAATCACTAAATAATGAGAGCGCCGTTTCAGATATTAGCAATTCCCTACAAAATTAAAAACAATACCCCGCTGTTTTGTGTTCTGCACCGTTTTGATGATGAGATTTGGCAGTTTGCTGCAGGAGGCGGTGAAGATAATGAAACTCCTCTTGACTCTGCCGTGCGAGAAATTTTTGAAGAAACAGGTGTTAAAGCTGAAAATATTATTCAGCTTACTTCAAAGGTCTATGTTCCCGCTGACTGCATCGCAGAATGTCACAGAAAAATGTGGGCTGCCGAAACATATGTAATTCCGGAATACAGTTTTGCCTTTGAATGTAATGAGGTTCATCTATCATTTGAACACACAGAATATCTCTGGCTGCCGTATGATGAAGCAAATAAAATTCTTTCATGGGATTCAAACAAAACGGCATTATATGAACTTATGTGCAGGCTCAACTCAAAAAATTAAAAGAAATAAGGCATCACAATCGGAATTATCAGAGCAAGAACAAGCACGTAAGTCACGACACTGCAAATCTGAAGAGCCCTTCTCTCATCTCTTCCGTGCTTCTTAAACCATGCGCGAAGAGTTTCCCTGAGCATCTGACCTCCGTCGAAAAATCCAATAGGCAGAGCGTTAAAGATTCCGAGAAGAATATTGAGCCACGAACACCAATAGAGAATATGTATAATCTCCCAGAATCCTGTAAACGGCGCTGACAAAATCTCGGGGTTGGGATTGTCGACAACAAGGAAACTGAACAAATCAAAACCCGTCATCGAAGAGAACGGCAGAATTATGAACGTCAAAAATGATGAAACCGCTCCGCTTACTGACGTCGGATGAGTTACAGTATTCAAAGCCGATACTATTTGAGACGGTTCGGAAAATGAAATTCCTATAAAGCCTGCGTCTTCACCGCTTTGAATAATTGAACCCGATATATTTAGAGGAATAGATGATAGGGTTACATCATAAGATACAGGCGTTCCCTTGTATGAGCCGGTGAGGCTTAAAGTGTCTCCCGCTTTAGTCTGCGAAAGAATTTTTGAAATATCATCGAGACTGTAGACAGGAACATCATTCAAAGTATAAATTACAGTCCCGGGCTGAATCCCCGCTTCCTGCGCGGAGTATCCGTTGTATACTCCATAAACATAAGGGGAAGCTCCGGGAATTATCAATCCTGTCAGGAGGATAAGAATCACAACTCCCACAACACCTGCAAAGAGATTGTTTGTAATCCCTGCGGCAAACATTCTTAGTTTTGTTTTGAGCGGTGAGTTTTCAACGTCTTCTTCATCTGGTTCGACGAATGCGCCTATTGGAATCACAAGTGCTAAAATTCCCGTTGACTTGACTTTTATTTTTTCAGCGCGTGATAATATTCCGTGACCGCATTCATGAATTACCATGGCAAAGACTATTGCAAACCAGACGGCAAAGGTTGACGGGACATATTCATTGACGCCCGGGATAAGCAAAAGATTCTGGGGCGCTGTGGGCTCAGGGTGAACGAGCATTGTAAGGTATGCTGTCAGTATGAATACTATTGTTATGAGGACAGCACAAATTACAGTTAAAATTATTCCGACGTTGGCATATGCAATCAATAATTTTTTGGGACGCGAGAGTTTGTCGAAGATGCCTGTGTGATTGGTTTTTATCATCAGACAGGGACCCATGAAGTCAAAAACGTTCGGCAGAATCTTATAACGCTTTATCCAGTAATACAGTACAGCGTAAATCATAACCGCTATGATTACAGGTATAAGCCAGCCGAACTCCATTGTCTATACCTATTGTGCTTAAACGATTAAGTCCTTTTTAATGTGTCACTCATAATGAAATATTCGTTTGACAACATTTGATGATGGGTTGTTGTACTGCTTGGCTCTGAAATTATGATGCAGGACACCGAAAAACACTAAACATCAGAGGCTGTCCAATCATAAAAAAATCTCTTGCACATGGATTTTCTTTTTCATAAAGCCCAATAAGAATTACAAATTCAAAAAAATTATTTCCTATCTCCGTCCAAAAATTCAGCGGGGACATTATGCTCAAACGTCGCTCTGACATCCTGAGCCTTGAGATATTTCACAACAACATTAACCGAACAGTTCTTCCACTCAGAGTCCCACCACTCGCAGTTATTCTCGCGGCACTTCTCTTTAAACAGCGGGCACAGTTTATCGCTCATACAAATAACTCAGAGTTACTAAGTCTTATAACTTTGGTCTGCTCTTCTCGTATTCCAAAACAGCTCCGTCCCCTGCCTCACGAAAAGCTCTCGCAACACCTGCCGGACCTAACTTAACGCCGCCGAAAATTCTTGAGACAATCAAAACATGCGAGCCGAGATTATGACGGCTCATAACTTCGGCAAGAGCTCTTCCCGGAGAACCGACTTCTCCATCCGCTCTGCTGTCTGAAAAATTACCGCATACAACAGCGTAACAGTGGTGGGCGGCTTTTTTGTAAAGTTTATCATGACGTTCTTTTATTTCGGCGACCTCGTCTGCGGAGTCAATTTCATAGAGGTGTGCATAAAACTTCGACTTCTTCTCATCAAGCCTGACAGCAGAAACCTCACGAACAGCCATCTATCTGTCCCTCAACTCAGCAAGCGCATTTCTGAATTCATCAAGATAAGCCTGCATAGATAGGCTTCCTTCGGGAAAAGGGCAATCTGCGTCGTAAAGTTTGTCTATGATCGGCTGTGTCGGATAAATCTCAACATTAATTCCTGTTATCGAAACCGCGTTTTCCATTGCTCTTCTGAAAAGTCCTATGCAGTATGCTATTCTGTATTTGTATGTGTCCCTTGTTTTTTCCAGATAACCGCAGAGCCTTCTTGTCTCGATTTCCACAAAGTCATCTTTTATCTTTTGGTCTTTTACGTTGCCGAGCATATAGTGGTAATGAGCGAAAGGATACATCAGCTCAAGTTCTGATGGAACAACTCCGCATGTTCCGAAAATCACCACGTGATATTTTGATTTGTCGTCAAAGACCTCATCGAACAACTTATGAAACAGTTTGTGAGATGGACTTGTGCTGTAAGGTTTTCTGACAGCGCACGGAATAAAAAGTCCGATGTCTGCAGAACGCACTGCGTATTCGTTCAGAATATACTGGTATGCCTCTTCAAACTGCGGGAGATAGAAAGGCGGGTCGGTCAAATCATTTTCATCTGCAGGCGGTTTTATTTTTGTTCACTCCTTTACTTTGTAGTCCGCATCAATTACGCCTGGGTCAATTTTTTTAGCGTCAGGTCCAGATGGAACAAGCCACCACATAAGTACGTAGACGATTATTCCAACGAAGAAAGCCAGAAATATTGTGATTACAACCCATAATATTCTTACAACCCAGTCGGGTATTCCCGTGTAGTCTGCAATTCCTCCGCAAACTCCGCCGAGTATTTTATTGTTCTCTGAACGGTGAAATGTTTTTTCAGCCATATCTAATTATTTTGTAACTGAAAGTATGATAATCTGTTGGAGAGGATTATTTTTTTCAGATGGGATTTATCTTCGAGGCTGTCCAATGGTGTTATCTGATATTTAAGTTAATTTGAGATTGTTCTACTGTTGTTCATCTAAATTTTGTCCAACGGTTTCACATAACGATTCAAAAACTTATAGTTTTCTCTGCTAAAGATGCTAAAGCATCTCGCCTCAACT
>JAUNXW010000015.1 GCA_030539595.1 Methanocorpusculum sp.
CAGCGAACAAAAATAACCCCAAAAAGAGTTCGCTCAAAACTATTTTACGACACAATTTTTTTTCAAAACCGCATCCATACGGATTACGGATTACGTGTACTCACTGAGAACGAAAATAGGGCTTAATTCAGGCTTCATTCGGGGGTGGGGGTTATAAGCTTTCCTGCAAAAATGCACAAAAACCACACACAAAATATTTATAGCAATAAAAAAATGACACACATCTTCGATGAAAAACACATCCCTCATAAAAAATCAGCACCAGTTTGACAGCCTCAGCTGCTTACTTCTGCCAAGAGAAAGATAAGGCAGTGCTCTTCTCATAATGACGCCGCAGTTTTTGAGAACAGCAGGATTTCTCACATTTACCTTATTTCTTGCGTTTATAATATTCCTGGCGCTTACAACTCCTATACCCGGAACTCTCAAGAGTTCTTCAAAGCAGGCAGACTCAGGATTTATCTCGCCGATATTTTTCGCAAGAAGTATTTTCGGGTCAGTATTCAAAAGCATGCCCTCATCGTCAAAAACTCCTGAAGACTCGCTTCGGCTGTATTTATAAAGCCTCAGCAGAGCATCCATCTGATACCAGCGGTTTGCACGCCATATCGGTGTATTTTCATGCTTTTCAAGGGGTGTTTCTGAAATAGCATGAAATGCGGAGTAATAAATCCTTGCAGGACGATATTTTTCATAGCTTGTCATTACGGTATTAAAAATATCACAGTCGCTTTCATCCGCTGCGCCCACAACAAACTGCGTGGAATGTTTTTCCGGCATAATTTCTGCAAGCCATTTGTGGCGCGTGAGTAAGTCTGATGAATAATCTTTAACCGTTGCAAGCTCAGAAAGATACGAAGCGTTTGGCGCTTCAAGATTTATGCTTAAACGTGTTGCATATTTTGCGATTTCCGCAATGTCAGAACGTTCTGCTCCGGGAAGAACTTTTAAGTGAAGATATCCATTAAATCCGGCTTCGCGAATCAGGCGGGCAGTTTCGGTTAATTTTTCCATTCCCAAATCCACGTCGCCTCTTGGTATCCCAGTACTTAAAAGAAGTCCCCCGACTTTTCCCTGACGATAAAGTTCAAGAAAACCGTGAGCCATTTCTTCGGGCGTAAAATTGATTCCTTTTTGTCTTGTGCAGACTTCGCAGTAAGCGCAGTCAAAGGAACACGTTCCTTCCAAAAGGATTCTCATAGGATGACAGCCTCTGTGTTTACCTTCGTTTCTTCCTGTCTGGTCGAAGAACTGACCGCTTGTTGCTCTTTCAATTTTACGTGTAAGTTCTGACATTACAACTACAAATATGATATCGCAGTATATAAACCCCCAACCGCGCGGTGCGTTAATGCCCCTGCGGCGACAATGCCCTTTATTTTCGTTTAATTTAAAATCAGAAAGAAATCTACGGCTTAAATTTTGGTGAAAAACAGTGGGCGAGTAATTTTTTATATTTTTGCGAAGGGAGATTTTGAATTGAATTTTTTATAGGACATCACCTATACAAAATAATTTAGAACATGCCCTATAGTAGATTCAAATCAAAATTGGACAAGCTCTACATCACCCAATCAATCACTCACAATTAATACGAATCCAATCCAATACATAAACATTATTTATCACAGAAAAAAGGAAGGGTAGAAATGAAATATGTAGTAGTAACCGGCGGAGTAATGAGCGGTCTTGGAAAAGGCATAACAGCCGCTTCCATAGGCAGAATTCTGATTAACAGAGGATACCACGTAACGAGCGTAAAAATTGACCCGTACTTAAACATCGACGCAGGATTAATGAACCCCGCACAGCACGGAGAAGTCTTCGTCCTAAAAGACGGCGGAGAAGCAGACTTAGACCTCGGAAATTACGAAAGATTCCTTGACATCGAACTCACATCAGACCACAACCTCACAACCGGAAAAATCTACTCATCAGTCATTTCAAAAGAAAGACACGGAGATTATCTCGGTGCAACAGTTCAGATTATCCCACACATCACAGACGAAATCAAAGACAGAATCAAAAACGCCGCTGAAAGCTGGACTGACAAAGACGGCAACCACGCAGAAATCTGTATTGTTGAAATCGGGGGAACTGTCGGAGATATCGAAAGCATGCCGTTCCTTGAAGCAGTTCGTCAGATGCACTGGGAACACGGAAACGGAGATTTCGCGCTCGTTCACGTAACACTCCTCCCAGCAGATACAATGGGTGATTTGAAAACCAAACCCACTCAGCACTCGATAAAAGCCCTCCGTGAACTCGGACTTGAAGCAGACATCATCGTCGGCAGAAGTTCACTGCCCTTATCAATTTCCACCAAACGCAAAATATCCTCATTCTGTGATGTAGATGTTCACGCCGTAATATCTGCTGAAACCGCGCCGGACACATACATGGTTCCAATGGGACTTGAAAAAGAGGGAATGGCAGATGTTCTCCTCAAACTCCTGAAACTCGAACCGAACAAACCTGACAACAGCTGGTACTCACTCATTTCCAAAGAATACACAAAGCGCATCAACGTCGGAATAATTACCAAATACGGTGTTGAAGACGTCTACATCTCAATAAAAGAAGCCCTCAAACACGCGGGAAGAAGCCTCTCAACCGAAGTCAAAGTTCACTGGCTCGACGCGGAACAATACACAAATCAGGACTTATCAGACCTCGATGGAATTTTAATCCCCGGAGGTTTCGGCAACCGTGGAATTGAAGGAATGATTTCAGCAATCACCTTCGCAAGAGAAAACAAAAAACCTCTGCTCGGACTTTGTCTCGGTTTCCAGCTCTGCGTAATCGAATTCATGAGAAACGTTGTAGGCTACAAAGACGCAACAAGCGAAGAAATGGGCGCTGGAACTCACGCCATTGCTCTCCTTCCAGAGCAGGAAGGAGTTGAAGATTTAGGTGGTACAATGCGTCTTGGAGATTACCGCGTAACTCTTAAAGCCGAGTCAAAACTTGCAAAACTTTACGGCAAAACAGAAATAACCGAGCGCCACAGACACAGATATGAAGTCAACCCCAAGTATATCGATGAAATCGAAGCAAAGGGCATGAAATTTGTGGGCAGGAACGGTCGAAGAATGGAAGCGCTTGAACTTGAAAATCACCCATATTTAGTTGCAACACAGTTTCATCCTGAGTTCAGGTCAAGACCTACAAGACCTTCGGCACCGTTTGTGGGATTTGTGAAAGCCTGCCTTTCAAACCAGAAAAAAGAGTGAGTTATGGAGTCAATATTAGTTCTTGATTTCGGCGGTCAGTATAATCAGCTTATCGCAAGACGTGTGAGAGAAGCGAATGTTTTCTGTGAAGTAAAGCCATGCACAATTTCTCTTGAAGATATTCGTGCCGGCAATTATTCGGGAATTATTTTTACCGGCGGACCTGCAAGTGTTTACGCTGAAAACGCACCTCATGTTGATGCAAAAATTTTTGAGCTTGATATACCAGTTCTTGGAATCTGCTACGGCGCACAGCTTACTGCATACACTCTCGGCGGAAAAGTAGCCCATGCAGACAAAAGAGAATACGGCAAGACGGAAATTGAAACTTCTGCTTCGAAGATTTTTAACGAAGTCCCTCATGAAACAACTTGCTGGATGAGCCACGGCGACCAGATTAAAGAACTCCCCGCAGGTTTTGCCGTAACCGCAAAAAGCCCTGAATGTCCTGTTGCCGCAATGGAAAACCCGTCAAAGAATATTTACTGTGTTCAGTTCCACCCGGAAGTTATGCACACGCCAGAAGGATTCAAGATGCTCAAAAACTTCCTTTACGACGTCTGCGGATGCAAAGGAGAGTGGCACATGTCTTCTTTCGTTGATGAACAGATAGCCTCTCTTAAGAAAAAGATAGGTGATAAAAAAGTTCTCTGCGCACTGTCAGGCGGGGTTGATTCTTCTGTTGCCGCTGTTCTTGTTCACAAGGCAGTCGGCAAACAGCTCACCTGCATTTTTGTTGACCACGGACTTTTAAGAAAGAACGAAGGCGACGAGGTCGAAGAGGTTTTCAGAAAGCAGTATGATATCAATTTAGTCCGTGTAAATGCAGAAGAGAGGTTCTTAACCAAACTGAAAGGCGTTTCAGACCCCGAGAGAAAAAGAAAAATCATCGGCGAGGAGTTTATCAGAGTTTTTGAGGAGGAGGCTAAGAAAATAGGTTCGGTTGATTTTCTTGTGCAGGGAACAATTTATCCGGATGTGATTGAGTCAGGTCCTGGAAATGCTGCGGTTATTAAGAGCCACCACAATGTCGGAGGTCTGCCAAAACATGTTGATTTTAAGGAACTCATCGAACCGCTCAGAGTTCTTTTCAAGGATGAGGTCAGGCGTGCGGGAACAGAGCTTGGTATACCAGACAATTTAGTCTGGCGTCAGCCATTCCCGGGACCCGGACTTGCAATAAGAGTTATCGGAGATTTGACAAAAGAGAAACTTGACCTCTTAAGAGACGCGGATGCAGTTTTCCGCGAGGAAGTTTCAAAGGCAGGACTTGACAGAGCGATTAATCAGTATTTTGCGGCTCTGACAAATATGAGAAGTGTTGGCGTGATGGGCGATGAAAGAACTTACGATTATGCAATTGCTCTCAGGGCAGTTACAACCACAGATTTCATGACTGCCGATTGGGCGCAGATACCTTTCCCTGTTCTTGAAAGAATTTCAAACAGAATAATCAATGAGGTTGCGCATGTCAATCGTGTGCTTTACGATATTACAAGCAAACCTCCGGCAACTATTGAATACGAATAAGACAGTGTAACGGCTTAAACAGCCATTGCTTTTTTTTAGATTTTGTATTGCTGTCTTAGATAAAAGTCAATTTGATATTCTCTAAAAAAAGCGGATTGTTAATCCAAAATTATTTTGTGTCTCTGTATTTGTACAAAGCGTCGCTTATGACAACAGTTTCTCCGGTTGTATAGTGTGCAACCGCTTTAATTCTGTCTTCAACGAACGGTGTTGACGAACCTGTAAATTTCAGGACATCTCTTTGTTTCGGTGAGGTAAATGTCTGAGTGATAACCTGTTTGTCATCTGCTCTGTAAAGGGTTACATCAATTGTGACAATTCTGTCAGTTCCTGCTCCTCCTGCGTATTCAACCTCAATTGCGGGTGTTAGCGAGTTGCGGTTGATGTTAAGTACTACCTGATAAAGCGAGGCAGGATTTGGGAATGGATCAGTCTGACCTACGGTAAGACTGAAATCGTTTGGAGTTTCAGTCGGGCTTGCTGTAGGCTGAGTGCTTGGGTTTTCAGAATTTCCTGTGCAGCCCGCAACAGCAATTACAGCAGCGAGTGCTAACAGAACGAGCAATAAATAAATTTTTCTCATAGTAAATAATTGACTGTTAGAATTAAATAGATTGTCATGAGAGTAAAAACGAGGCTGTTCAATCGTAAAAAAATCTGTTGGGCAGGGGGTTTATTTAGCAAGACACCTAAATACACAAAACACTTCACGAAAAATTACAAATCATTCATTCTTAAAATACACGAGGCTCTTTTTTCATTGCTTTCGAGTTTTCCGAATGCGTCTGCAAGAAATTTCAAAGCGTCCTTGTTATCAGGCGACAAGACAAGACATCTTTCGAGAACAGAAACCGCATCTCCGTATTTTTCAAGGAAGAACAAAGATTTTCCGCGTCCTAACCATGCTTCAAAATCATTGGGTGTCATTTCTGTTATCCTCAGGTAAGCCTCAGCTGCTTTTTCGTATCTTCCGCTTTCAAAGCATGAAGCGGCCGTCTCTTTCCAGAATTCAGGATTTTCCGTAGGATGAAATGTCATTGAATAATAATTATGCAACGCTCAATATAAATCTGTTCTGAAATATCTGCATTCATCCGAAAGAAGTTTTATTTTCTCCTCGTACGATAGATTTCTGCCTATGTTCAAATCCTCAAACTCAAATGTCACAAGCCCGCCGTAATGAGTATCGGATAATTTTTGCTTGAGCAGTTCACCCTCTTTTGTTTCTTTAAGAGGTGTATGCATTTTATCAGAGCGTCCGAGGCTTGAATGAATATTTACCATTCTGTCAGAACATTCATCGATAAAATTCATAGGCTCGCCTAAAAGTTGAGCATGAGCATAGTCAAAAGTGAAATAGAGCCACGAGTGTTCATCAAGAACTTTTCTGATTTCAGCTGGTGTTGTCATGTGAGCATTTATTGCAGGCGGCATATTTTCAAGCGCGACTTTGACGTTATCCTCAAGATTTTTTTCTATGGTTTTCAGATATTCTTCAAAACGTTTTTTGTCGGTTGGAGATATAGGTCTTTTTGCAGTACGCTTTCCGGGGTGAATTGTCATTACTCCGCCTCCAAGTTCTGAGAGAGCCTGCATAGATTTTATGGAGTAGTATCCGCTCAGTTCAGCAACCTTAGGATTGAAAGAACAAGGATTTAAATCAAACACAGGTGCATGCACGGCTATCGGAAATAATTTTTGAAAATTCTGTTTGCAGAAACGAAGTTCTTCTGTGTCTGCTCCTCTGAGCCAGAAATTAGGTGATTCCATCCAGAATTCAAGCGAATCAAGGTTTGCTGCTTTCATTGCTGAAAATATTTCCGGCGGGTCATGTTCATGGAAAAACATACATGAGGCGCATAGTGAATACATATTTTAGTATTACCCGTTATATGATAGAAAGGTTTGCGAACGGGATTTTTTCACGACCGGACAATCTCAATAAAATTGGAGGTGAACTGCCGGGTGGAGTACTTTTACGGCAGTTGGTAGATTTACAATCAGGCTCCGCAATTTTGCCGCTTAATGGGGTTTGCGGCGTTATTGAATTTTGCTGGATCGAATTCTCTTTGTATTTCCTGAGTGTTATGATGTGTGTTTAGAACTTTTGGGAGATACAGAACCTGACTGTAATTTTTTGAGCCGCTCATAAGAACTGCTTACTATTAGTAAGTCATGACGATATATAATGCTTCTTAAATTAAATTCAGAACTCCGCACGCCATAAACCCCATATTGATATATAAAATATCGGTGCGCGAAAAATACATGCCGAAAAATATCAATCAAATAAGCACAAAAAAAAAGATTATGCCGAGTAGTGTTTAGACTCAGATGCGGGAATCAGCTTGCCTTCATCGCTTAAAATCGAAACCGAGCCGTGACCGCAGGCAATCAGTAAACGTCTGCCAGATTTTTTCAGCTCATCATCAAGTTCTTTCGAGATTTTCATAAGCTCCTGACGTTCTGTTCTCGCAATTGAGCTGTCGACATTTACAGAACCAATCATCGAATCTGCAATTGAACTGTAATTAGCACGCTCTTTTGAAAGAGTTTGGAAATTAATCAGAGCGTCGCTTGTGAAAAGCACACCGTATCTTTTTTCGTAAAGGAAAATCTGACCTGCAATATGCCCGCCAAGACTTTCCCAGACTTCAAAATTAAGCCCCTCAAACGAAATCTTATCAATTACAGGGAAAATTCCGTGATGTGAAAGAGGCTCAGTATCAAGAGTAATTATTTTTTCGGGGATATTCATGCGCGAAAACGTATTGATTGTTGTCGTGTAGAATTTTTCCAGAACCTCAAGACCATTAGGTGAATGATAGCCTCTTGTACCACTTTCAAGAAGCGCTTTTGTAATCGGATGCATTACAGGAGGAACATCAAAATAACCCGAAGCTCCGCAGTGATCTGCATCTCCGTGTGTGCAGATTACAGCACGGACATCTGAAAATCCTTTGTAAACAAGAGACTCAACCATTTTTTTGCAGTCCTTGAAAAAACAACCGTAACCCGTATCGATAATCATTTTGCCTTCGGGCAAATCTATTAGATACAGATTTCCACCGCCCGGAAGTTCAAAAGACCACAATTCTATATCATCACTGAGTTTGAAGCTTTGATAATCCGAAGTAAAACCCTTCCCGGAATTTTCACCGAGATATTTACCTACGTTTTCGACAAGATTTTTGAACTCTTCGGGCTCAACCCCTTTCAAGGAGCGCAAAGCAGCACACTCTTCACCCTCGCAGATATATGTATCAATCTCCGATTTAGTCAGAGGTTTTGTATATGAAGATATTTTCGAGATAAATTTCCCGTCAAAGTATTTCTGAGGCATTTGTCGCATAATATTTGATTTCAGATATTATACGTATTATTATTTCAGGCTGTTAGAATTTTAACCCCGCCGTCATCGGCAACACTTTTGGCAAGCGCTGTCGGAGGCAGAAGCGAAACGATTTTTGAAATCTGCGCAAACCTGCACATTCTGACGATATCAGCCGTGACTTTTCCAGACACTCCAAGAACACATTCTTCAAGCGGAATTTTTTTATAAAGGGCTAAACCTACAGCTTTGTTGACGGCCGCAGTCTGATTGATGTCTGAAATCAAATCAGCAGCACCTTCACATGTTATAAGAACCGCAGAATAACCCCCTGCGCGAACAATTTCATTGTTCAGTTCGGGATTTTCAAATTGATAAACCGCAGGATTTGTTATTTTTGGCATTCTGGATGATTCAAGATATGAAGCTGTCCCTCCGCAGCCGGAAATTACAGCTTTTTTGGGCAGAAGAACCTTCATCGGATTTACTGTTAGGACGCTTATCGTATTTGAATCAAGCATCACAGATTCTATTTCAGAAAACGGAGTTATGCCTTCCGTTGTGAGATATCCAACTGCAAATTCCCTTTCGTTTCCCGAAAGCATCATTACAGATGCAAGATTTCTCCCGTTGACAGTTAATGAATAAGGCTGCTCATCAAGCAGACCGTTTACAAACCCATTCATTGTTACAATTAATTAGCTGTATAAAACTATTAAATGTCTCATAAACCAAATTATTATTCATGTTACTTTCCGGCAGATGCATTTCCAAAGGTACGGCAAAAGGCGAGGTTATGAAAACAGATGTACCAATTTCTTTTCTCGGGGGAGTCGATAAAAAAACAGGCGTGATTATAGATAAAAGTCATCCGCTGTATGGAAAATCCATCGCAGGAAAAGTTCTTGTTTTTCCTTACGGGAAAGGTTCAACAGTGGGTTCATACGTTCTTTACGCTTTGTCCAGAAACGGAAACGCGCCGGCGGCAATTATCAATAAGGAATGCGAGACAATTATTGCAATAGGTGCGATAATTTCGGGCATTCCCGCAGTTGACCGCCTCAACGGAGTTATACCAAACGGCGTTACAGCAGAAGTCAGTGCAGAAAACGGAACTGTCAACTATTGATGAAAGCTGTTTGGCGATACATTCACGCGAGCAGAAATACTTACGCTTGTTTATACACTGCGTGTTTAAAATACGGATATAAACTTGAACCTGTTGACAGACCGTCAGATGAAGATGTTATTTGCTACAGTCTGAACAGTCTTAATTTTGAAACATTCAGAGAAGAGATAAAATCTGCTGAATCTATTACAATAGTTGGAGGCCCTCACGCATCAGCGTGCTGGAAAGAAGTCATTAAATCAGCCGATTATGCTGTTGTCGGTGAAGGAGAAAGAACACTTCCAAGACTGCTTGATGCGATTGAAAACAACAAACCTAAGAATATTCCCGGAGTTGCATCAACTGCGGGCGGGTTTATGGAAATTGACCACTCGGTTTATCTTAACTCCTTTCCGTGTTTTTCGAGGATGAAAGGCTACATTGAATTATCACGCGGCTGTCCCTTCAACTGCGGGTACTGCCAGACCCCAAGACTTTTCGGACATAAAATGCGTCATCGCTCAAGAGAAGCAATTGTTGAGATGGCTAAAAAATACCGCGACACAAGATTTGTCACCCCAAACGCATTTGCCTACGGTTCTTCAGACGGCAAAAAACCCGATGTCGAAAAATTAGAAAGACTGCTGTCTTCAATGCCGGACAATAATATTTACCTTGGGACATTTCCGTCAGAAGTCAGACCAGATTTTGTCAGCACGGAAACTGCCGAGCTGATTGTCAAATACTGTTCAAACAAAAATATTCATTTCGGAGCTCAATCCGCTTCTGATTCTGTATTGAAACAAATTCACAGGGGACACACTGTGTCTGATGTATGGAACGCTCTTGAAATTTGCCGCTCGCTTGAGCTCACACCCGTCGTAGACGTAATTTTCGGATTTCCTTATGAAACGGATGAAGATGAAGAGCTCACCCTTTCTTTTATAAAAGATGTCTCTCGGTTTGGAAAAATTCACGCGCACTATCTGACGCCTCTGCCGGGAACATCTCTTGCCAAAGTAAAACCGCGAGAGATTATTGCCGATGTTTCAAAAGAACTCGGTAAACTTGCGCTCAGCGGAAAAGTTACCGGATATTGGGAAAATAAAGTGTTTGAGTAAAATCAAACCATCTGTTCGGGCTCAGCCTTCATATATTCCCGTGCAACTGTTGTTGCATAATGCCCAGGCGGAAGTTCAAATTTAAGAATGACGGTGTCTTTTGAAACATCCGCAGAAACTTCTTCCGATAAAGAAATACGACGTTTGTTTCCGTCGAAATTGATTTTGACAAAGTCAGCGGCAGATGCAAAACTTTCTGCAGTGATTTCATCCGATTTCATCTGCTCAAGCATCACATTTTCTAAAAATCCAGGAGTTACGGGCATGGTTTTTCCGGGCATCCACGCAACTATGCAGCATCTGTTTCTTTTTATGTGCTGGCGGGCGGTTGGAAGATTTTTATCCGTAACGGTGTCAATTCTGCCGTTTGAAAAAATCAGATGGTCTCCGGTTTCGGGCTCGTTTAAAAGAAGTTCCTTTTCGCATCTGGCAGACACTGCGAGATTGAAAAGCCAGGACTGATACGCTGAGACAAACATCGATAGAAGTTTTGGAGGAAGAGACTGAAGAGCCGCTGCGTAATTTTCGCGGTCACTCATAAGCGAGTTGAGCATAATTCTTTCATAAGAAAGGTGAACGGGAAGTTCAAATAAAGCTCGCTTGGCATCTCCTGTTTCGCGAAAGTCCGAGCGGATTTTTTTGATTTCATCAGATTCGTAAGGGAAAGCGTCTCCAACATACAAATCAACAGCCTCTTTGTATTCTCCGCGAAGAATATGATAGCCCATTTTATGAGTTACAGGTTTCATTGCCCCAAAGCGCTGAATACCATAATAATTGGGAATACCCGAAGCAATGTCTTTTGTTACCGAAGCAACGTTTTCGCAAAGATTATTGGGGTTGCATCCGCGAATTGTAATCTGAAATTTGTTTCCGAGAAGATTTCCGAGACTGAGCGGAAACTGGTGAGAAGCAACGGGAATTATTTCCATGTCTTTTATTGAAAGCGCTTTGACTGCGTCGGCGGAGACATCATAAAGCGAAATATACTGCGTGGTTACCGCGTTTCTGTCTTTAGTCCCTGCCCAGCCGATTCTTTTTTGGCTGATTTTCAGACGGTTGGTTATTTCCCGCATCGCGTGCTGATGCTCCCATGATTTCTTAATAAACTTACATAGGGTGTATGGGCCTGTGTTTGTAAAATTAACAGGTATCTCTTCGACAATAAAATCTTCGGGCACAGAACGCAGTTTTCCGCCAATGCCGTCAGCATCGGAAGAATAATAGTTCATCCCGAGCATATTTTCAAGTTTGTATTCTGAACGCTTCATAGTTAAAGGAGTTTGAGTTCGCTCGTTATTTTATCCATTATCTCACGTTTGGCCGGACCTATGCCAAGAGCGGTTACGCTTCCAGCAGGAATTTCTGTCATGCCTGCGTCTATTATCATAGAGCAGGGGACACCTATCAGTTCTGCCTGAGCTTTGAGTTTGTATATTGTCATTTCATCAGGTGCTTTGAGTGCAACTTTTTTCTGTCCTTCACGCATCCATTCTTTTTTGTCGTTCAATGAGGCTTTTTCAAAAGCCCCAATTGATGCGTGCGCCGCCTGCGCACACATTTTTCCGCAGCTCATCTTAAGGTCGGTTCTTAATACAAGACACTGTTTGTATTTGAATATCTCCTCTCCGCCATGCATATTGCTGATATATTTGGTTGTATGAGGAGATATGAGTATCTTCCATAACTAACGTGAAAATTGAGTCTGTCCAATACGAAAACCTTTAGGTTTCTTAGCCGAGCAAGTGGAACACTTGAGAATCGCTATGCGAATCTGTTGGACAAGCTCTTCTATAGTCTGTCCAATCGTGGATTCTGATATTTAGATTATTTTGAAATAATAATTTGTTGATATTTGGGCGCTTTTTGTTACACCACGAAAATCACTCGCCAGCCTTCGTGGTGTGACGAAATGTGTCCGCACCCTAACCTAAAACTTAATCTAAATCTTGTCCAACGGATTTAATCACGATTGGACAAGCTCTTCTAAAGATACTGATTAAATAAATCTATAATAAACGAACATCAATATAAAATCTGCAAGCGGTAGTGGTCTAGCGGTATGACATGGGCTTCCCAAGCCTATAATCCGGGTTCGACCCCCGGTTATCGCATTTATGGCAAACAATTACGCAGTGAGTATAACAGCTGAAAACAGAACAGGTCTTATCAGAGACTTAGGCTCTGTATGCGCCGAACTCAACGCAGATATAAATCATCTTGAAACATCAACAATAGAAAACACAGCAAGAATAGACATAGAAATAGAATACGACGGTGCTGTTGAAAATCTGGTTGAAAAAATCAGAAAAATACCCGGAGTGACATCCTCATTAATTCATGAAACCTCACGCGAAATATTTGGAAAACGCGTGATTGTAATTGGCGGCGGCGCTCAGGTTGCGCAAGTGGCAATGGGCGCAGTAAATGAAGCCGACAGGCACAACATACGCGGAGAAAGAATATCTGTGGATACCATTCCACTTGTCGGTGAAGTAAACCTCGCAAGAGCTGTTGAAGCCGTCGCAAGACTTCCAAGAGCTTCAATTCTCGTTCTCGCAGGCTCAATAATGGGCGGAGAAATAACTCAGTCCATCAAAAAAATTCAGACTGCGGGAATACCCGTAATATGCTTAAAAATGGCAGGAAGCGCATCCGATGCTGCAGATCTTGTAATAACCGACCCAATTCAGGCAGGAGTTATGGCAGTAATGCACGTCAGCAGCGTAGGTGTATTTGATATTGAAAGAGTAAAGGGAAAGGAATTTTAAAATGACAGACATATTACCGACCGAAGAAGAGAGAATAGAAAAAGCCGTTAAAATCTTATCACGCGACGGTCTTGTGGTTTACCCTACAGAAACAGTCTACGGTCTTGGAGCAGACGCTCTTTCAGAAACTGCGGTCTACAAAGTCTACGAAGCAAAAAACAGACTTCTCGGAAAACCTATTTCGGTAGCCGTCTCAGACATCGAAATGATTTTCGGTATTGCTCATGTCGATAAATTTGCCGAACAGTTCATAGAAAAATTTCTGCCCGGACCCGTTACGGTTGTTCTGCCCGTTAAAAATATTCTTCCGTCCGATTTATCCGGCGGTACAGGAACAATAGGAATAAGATATCCTGACCACTCAACAGCGCTCAAACTAATCTCAGAATTTGACTCGCCCATTACCTCAACGTCCGCAAATATCTCAGGTCAGATCTCCCCCGTCACCGCAGGTCAGGTTGACGTCCAATGCGATTATTTAATCGACGGCGGAAAACTTCCAGGAGTTCCAAGTACGGTCATTAATCTTGAAACAAAAAGAGTTGAACGTGCGGGCGCAATGATTGAAGAAATTGTCGAATTTATAAAAACCCACAAGTAATGAAAAAAATTTACACTGTAAAGGGCATGTCATGTCAGGTATGCTCTTTAAATGTCGAAAAAGCAGCCAAAAAAGTTTCGGGAGTTGAATCTGCAGAGGTTAATCTGCTTGAAAATACTCTGACAGTCACAGGAGATAATATATCGGATGAAGTTATCTTCGACGCTGTAAAAAATGCAGGCTATCAAGCTTTTTCAGGATTCAAAAAACTTGAATCCCCCGAGCGCTCCATGCGCATGAGGCTTATTGCCTCGTTTGTATTTCTGATTCCGTTAATGGCTGTAATGATTGCACACATGGCGGGTATTCATATAGACCCGGCTTTGTATGCGGTAATTCAGATAATTCTGACAGCTCCAATAGTTCTCATCAACCGAAAATATTTCATCGCTGGCTTTCCTGCACTCATTCGCAGAACGCCCAACATGGACTCGCTTATTGCTGTAGGCTCATCGGCAGCAATTATTTACGGAATTTATGTAACTGTCCTGATTTTTATTTCAGAGCCTCAGGCAGCGCATGAACTCTCAATGAATCTTTATTTTGAGTCCGCCGCAATGATTCTGACGCTTGTAACGGTTGGAAAATATCTTGAGACGCGCTCAAAAGGAAAGACTACAGAAGCGGTTCGAAAATTACTTGATTTAGCGCCGAAGACAGCGACTGTTTTTAGAGGTGAAGAAATTACCGTCGCAATCGAAGATGTAGCCATAGGAGACACCGTAATTGTAAAACCCGGGGGAAGAATTCCAGTTGACGGGGTTGTTACATTTGGAAGTTCTTCTGTTGATGAATCCGCTCTGACAGGTGAAAGCATACCTGTTCTTAAAAAAATCGGAGACAAAGTATCTGCAGGAACAATCTGCACAACAGGCTCTTTGAGATTTACCGCTGAAAAAATCGGCGAGGAGACAACACTTGCAAAAATAATTGAGCTTGTTCGAAGCGCTGCGGCATCAAAACCGCCTATAGCACGAATTGCTGACAAAGTCAGCGGAGTTTTTGTCCCTGTTGTTATGCTCATAGCACTTGCAGCGGCTGTAATCTGGCTTTTAATCGGTCAGAGTTTTTCCTTTGCGCTTTCAATTGGAATCTCGGTTCTTGTAATTTCCTGCCCCTGCGCTTTGGGGCTTGCAACACCTGTTGCCATTATGGTTGGAACAGGCAAAGCCGCGTCGCTTGGGATTTTGATAAAATCATCCGAAACTCTGGAAACAACAGGAAGAGCTGATACTGTTATCTTTGACAAAACAGGAACTCTGACAACAGGAAGACCTTCAGTAACCGATATTTTTGAAAACAAAATTTCAAAAACCGAACTGCTGAGCATTGCCTATTCGCTTGAAAATTTATCCGAACACCCTCTGTCAAAAGCCGTAATCACATACGCAAAAGAAAACGGCGCTGAATTAAAACAGGCTGAGGATTTTCTATCGACTGCGGGAAGAGGAATTTCCGCAAAAATTGAAGGCGAGATTTATTATTCAGGTAACCGCGCATATATGAATGATATCGGATGTTCTGTTTCTTCATTTGATATAGACACAAAAAGTGCAACGCCTCTGTATTTTGCGAAAGGCAAAACCTTAATCGGTGTGATTCTTGTTTCAGACGTCATCAGAGATACATCCAAGGCGGCTGTTAAAAGCCTGAAAAATCACGGGCTCTCGGTTGTTATGCTTACGGGAGATTCAAAGCGCGCGGCTGATTCTGTTAAAGCTGAGCTTGACCTTGATGAAGTCAGAGCCGAACTTCTTCCGGCAGAAAAAGAACTTTATGTAAGGGAAAAACAAAATGAAGGGAAGCGCGTTATTATGGTGGGCGACGGAATTAATGATGCACCTTCGCTTGCAAGGGCTGATGTAGGAATTGCTATCGGAGCCGGCTCTGATATTGCAATTGACGCAGCAGATATTGTCCTTATAAAAAATAATCCGGCAGACGTTGCAAACGCTGTTGTGCTGAGCCGTAAAACGATAAGAAACATAAAGGAGAATCTTTTCTGGGCACTGTTTTACAATTGCATTGCAATTCCTGTTGCTGCGGGAGTTTTGTTTGTGCCTTTTGAAATTACTCTATCTCCAGGAATTGCTGCTCTTGCAATGAGCCTTTCTTCCGTATGCGTTGTTACAAATGCTCTCAGGCTGAGATTTTTCAAGCCGGTAAACAGTGAAGTTGATATGGATTCAGCGCCTCAGATTAATTATATGGAAAAAAGAATAATCAAAATTGAGGGTATGATGTGCAAACACTGTAAAATGGCGGTTGAGAATGCTCTCAAAGTAATTGACGGAGTAACTTCCGTTGAGGTAAATCTTGAAGAGGGAACGGCAACAGTTGTTCTGTCGAAAGATGTTTCAAGCGCCGTCCTTTCAGACGCTGTTACTGCAGCGGATTTTAAAGTTGTCTCAGTTGAAAAATTATAAAAAAATCAGTTGAATGGGATTGCTTCAAGTGCTGAGGCAATTTCCCATACTTTTGTTCTTGCGTTTATAGGCAGGTTTGAGTCGCTGCTGACATCGTCTATTTTTGAAAGAGCCGACGATGCTCTGAATCCTGTGGTCTTCGATTCATCGGATAATATCTTCACGGTCTCATCAGCAACCTTGCGGACATTTCTTGGAATTGTCGAATCTTCACCTATTACCTGCAGCATGTAAATGCATTGTTTAATCATTTCTTCCGGACTTGCCATATCTGCACCCCAAAATCTATAATCATATTTGAACTATATTTAAATAAACTATCCCTTCTTAACTTCGGTAAATGAGGGGTTGTCAAATAGCGGAAACCTTTAGGTTTCTTAGTTGAGGCGAGATGCTTTAGCATCTTTAGCTGAGCAAGTCCCAGACTTGCGAGCAAACAGAATATTTGCGAATGCGGGTTGGACGCTGAAAGCGGACGACCTTAGCAGAGAAAACTATAAGTTTTTGAATC
>JAUNXW010000016.1 GCA_030539595.1 Methanocorpusculum sp.
TCGACGATGCATATCCGTTCTGGCTCACAACAGGCGCAACCATCTGGCACTGGCCGTCTGGCTCAATGACACGCAGATGCAAGCAGCTTGATGCTGACTGCCCCGAAGCATGGCTTGAGATGAACGTCAAAGACGCGGCAAAACTCGGCGTCAAAGACGGAGAAAAAATCTGCCTCTACTCACGCCGCGGCGAAGTTCAGGTCAGAACACGTGTATTCGAAGACATCAAGGAAGGCGTTCTGTTCATGCCGTTCCACTTCACAGAAGCTCGTGCAAATCTTGTGACCAACACAGCATACGACCCTGTTTCCAGAACACCGGAGTACAAGGCATGTGCTGTTAACGTTAAGAAACCGGAGGCCTAACATGTCTGCAAAAGGCGATAAATTCTATGCGTGGGCAAATGCGTCCAAGTGCAGTGTAAAAGGCGAATGCGGCGGAGCAGTTACCGCTCTGCTGAAATACGCACTTGAAAACAAGATTGTGGATGCAGTCCTTACTGTTAAGAAAGGCGTTGATATCTACGATGCTATTCCGACATTAATCACAGACCCGGCAGACCTTCAGAAATCCGCTGGTTCACTCCACTGCGGAACGCTGCTTCTCCCGAAGCTCATCCAGAAATATATGGACGGAGCAAAGGATATGAAACTCGCAGTTACCGTAAAGGGCTGTGACGCAAAAGCAATGTATGAACTTGCCAAACGCGGCAAAGTCAACCTTGACAATATCTTAATGATTGGTCTCAACTGCGGCGGTTCTGTATCTCCGCAGATGGCACGCAGGATGATTACCGATAAATACGGAATCAACCCGGACGATGTCGTTAAAGAGGAAATCGACAAGGGACAGTTCATCGTTATGCTCAAGGACGGAACGCACAAGGGAATCAAGATTGATGAACTTGAGGAAGTAGGACTGGGACGCAGACCGAACTGTCAGCGCTGTGAAACCAAGATTCCGCGTCAGGCAGATATTGCATGTGGTAACTGGGGAGTAATCGGAGATAAAGCCGGCAAGGCAACATTCGTTGAAATCTGCTCGGAGAAGGGAGCAAAACTCTTTGACGGCGCGGCAAAAGCAGGAATCATTGAATCCTCCGCACCCGACGCAAAGGGTCTTGAGATTCGCGACAAAGTCGAGAAGGTCATGATCAACATGGGCAAGAAGGCTCAGGCAAAGCAGTTTGCGGAACTCGGATACGGTTCAAAGCGCCTTGAGTTTATGCAGGCAGAGTCTTCCCGCTGCATTAAATGTTACACCTGTGTCGAGCAGTGTCCCGTAACCTGCTGCGACAATATCAAAGCAGACTTGGCAGATCTTGTTACCCCGGGACGTATTCCGCCGAACTTTATGTTCCACATGATTCGCTACTCCTACGTAGGTCCGTCATGTATCAACTGCGGTCAGTGTCAGGAACTCTGTCCGATGGATATCCCAAACGCACTCTTTATGCACGCCATGCAGAAAGATATTCAGGAACTCTTCGGCTACGGAGACCCTGGATGCGACCTTACACTGCCGCCGCTTGCGTCATCTGATGAGAAGAGAGGCGCAGGTTTTGTCTTCTTCAAGATGCCTGCATCTACTGCAGAATATAAAGATGAGAAGTCGGGATACTATAAGGTTAATGTAAAACCGACAGAGTAAGTTCACCGCCTGCGGTGAATCTGCCTCATCATTTTTTTCAACAGCAGATATTCTAACTATTTTTTTATCTTCGAATTAATCATACTTATTTAATATTCGGCAGTTTCCCATATTATTATATATAATATTTGTCGATATGGCATATCGCATTGTTTAAATATATTCCCGTCATAAATAACCATAACACATCTTGGGCTCATGGGGTTTGACCTGTGAGATTAAGCTGTGAGGTGTTTATTTATGGTCACATTCAGTCCAGCGCAGGTATGCGTTAAAATTGGAGGAGCGGGCAAAACAAAATGCACACTTCCGCCAGTAAACATGCTTTTACGTGCATTCTTAGCAGGTGCATATATCGCAATGGGTGCAGCTGTCGCAACAGTCGGTTCAACAGGAGTTGCTGACTTCCTCGGAGCAGGTATTGCTCAGGTTGTTCTCGGTTCTTTGTTCCCAATCGGTTTAATTCTCGTTGTTCTCGGAGGAGCAGAGCTTTTCACCGGCGACGCAATGTTTGCACCTATGGCAGTTATGCAGGGTCAGACATCATTCGGTAAACTTCTTTACCTGTGGATTCTCGTATACATCGGTAACTTAATCGGTTCAATCGTAATGGCATTACTTGTATCATACGGTCCGTACACATCATGGAGCGCAGCAGGAGCAGCAACTGTTACAGCATTCGGTATGCGTGCAATCGCCATTGGAACAGCAAAAGTTTCCTACAACGGTGCAATGGGATTACTCTCATGCTTCTTCAAGGGAATTCTTTGTAACTGGCTCGTCTGCCTTGCACTGTTCCTCGGACTTGCAGCAGATGAAGTTATCTCAAAGATTGTAGCAATCTGGTTCCCGATTATGGTGTTCGTTGCATCAGGATACGAACACTGTGTTGCAAACATGTACTTTATCCCGGCAGCAATCATCACGAACGGATTTACCGGTAACGAGATTGCAAACCTTAACTGGGGAGGTATGTTCTTAAACAACATTATCTGGTCAACCCTTGGAAACATCGTCGGTGCAGTCGTCTTTGTCGCAGGTATTTACTTCATCTGCTTCAGATCCGATATTAAGAAGGCACTCAGCGAAGCAAAATAAATTACAGACAATAGTCTGTAATCCACCTCTTTTATTTTTAATAGGACTTATGCAGTGTTAACGAAATGTGTACACACTGCCGAAGAAACTTAGTCTAAAAAAATTAGTGAAGCACTGATAAACTGCACCGCGTGGTTATTTAACTCTCTGAAGTTTATCCAGTTTTATACCGTTATATACGCTGCACTTCTCTTTGTTACATCTCGGATTCCCTTCAGAGAAACGGCATTTTATTTCAGACGGCAGTTCCAATTCAATCCAGTAATAATTATTCAGATATTTAGCGGTCACGGCAGTGCAAATCAAAGCGTTTCTGATACAGCAGTCTCTGCTTCCGTTCCAGTTCGGATTCATCAGCTTGGTCATACACAATCCCGAAATATCGTTGGCAATTTTATTTATTTCGTAAATCGCCTTATTTTCAACATTCGCTGCCTGAAATGCACCGCCGATTGATGAAGGGATTCCGCAGACATTTCCGAGTCTGCACTGTGAGGTCTGAATGGTCATTACTCTATTGTATATTTTTTCCAGAGTTCCTTCAAAATCGTTGACTTTACCGCCTGCATTTTTATATGCGGTATAAATCGAAATCGGCGAGAGGAGATAATGTTTACATCCGATAAGCGAGAGTTTGGTTGTTGCCATTACCTCGACTGCGATGGATACAGGGTTTTTGGATTTTGTGTGCATACATATTCTCTTGATATCGTCAAGCACACCTTCATATCGACAGTCATTGCACATGTGATGACCGTTTGGGCATACAAAATTGGTTATGATGTCTTTCCCGCAGATATCACATTCAGTCTGAACGGGAACATAATCCTGAATCATTGTTTCACCGCAATTGCGGCATTCGGCTATTGAAAAATTCATGTGTCTCTGAATAAATAGATGTGTTTTAATCAAGATAAATATATCTGTTAATATCTATCTGCACGGAAATCAGGAAACTGAGATTGTCCAATAGTATAATTCGATATTTTAATTGATTTAAGATTGTGATTTGTTTGTACTGCATCGAAAATATTTAGTGTATCTTTAAGACCTTCGCGACAACATTATTTAGTGGTCTTAACAGCTGATGAAATCATCCGCATCCACAATTCATTTACTCACACTGAGCAATCCATAAATAAGAATCTCGCTCAATCTACAATTTACAATTCTTGCACTCCTGTTTACCGCAGGGAAGATTATCCACCTTCCACTTAAGCGCCCAATATTTAATATCGCGGATAACCGAAATCAGTTCAACTCCCGCTTCCGTTAAAGTGTATTCAGACCTTACCGGAACTGCCGTTGTAATAATTTTTCTTGTAATTATTCCCTCTCTCTCAAGTTCATGAAGCCGCTCGGACAAAACTTTCGGAGTTATTCCGCGAATATGAACTCTAAGCCCGGAAAAACTTCGCGTATAATTTTCCCCCTTGTAAAGCTCCAGAATAATTAACAACGTCCATTTTTTAGCCAGATAACCGACCGTCATATTAACTGTGCAGTGTTCGTCCATTAAGTATAGTATTGGAAACTCTATTTTATATATTTGTATCGATAATATAGTTAGTATATAAAAGATACTAAAGGTGACAAAAAATGTACTGTAATCAATGTCAGGAAGCAAAATCTCCCGCCTGCACCCTTGGTGGAAACTGCGGAAAAAGCAAACTCACAGCAGTATATCAGGACGCTGTTCTTTATGCTCTCTCAGGTCTTGCCTACAGAAGCGAGGCTGCCGGAAAAGTTCTCGAACCGTGCGTTGCAGACGCTTTGTTTGCCACGCTCACAAACGTCTGTTTCGACAACGCAAGATTTGCCGAATACCTCAACTGCGTAATCTCGAACAGAGACAAACTCCCAAAAGCAGCAGGTGAACCCGCAGAGTGTTCATGGACTCCAAACTCCCTTGAAGACATCGAAAACGACAAAAAAACCTCATTGGATGCCATTCCAAATGAAGACGTCCGCTCGCTTTACTCCCTGCTCTTATTCGGGCTGAAAGGACTTGCAGCTTACTACACTCACGCACTTGTTCTCGGCAAAAAAGATGAAACTATTCTACCCTTCATGACCAAAGCACTTGCTTCGAGATTCAAGAATCTCTCAGCCGATGAAAGAACCGCACTTGTTCTTGAATGCGGAAAAGAAGGAGTAGCAGTGCTTGCACTTCTTGATTCGGCAAACCAGACATACGGTATTCCAGAAATCACAAAAGTGAACACCAAAGTCGGAACAAAACCGGGAATTTTAGTCACTGGTCACGACCTGAAAGACCTCAAGGAACTTCTCGAAGCAACCAAAAATTCAGGAGTGGACATCTACACCCATGGAGAAATGCTTCCGGCTCACGGTTATCCCGAACTAAAGAAATATCCGCATCTCAAAGGCAACTACGGAACTTCATGGGCAAACCAGAGGGCAGAAATGCCAAAATTCAACGGACCTATTCTGTTTACAACAAACTGCCTTGTTCCGCCCGCACCTGAATACAAAGACCGCGTGTTCACAACCGGAGTTGTAGGTTTTCCGGGCTGTCACCACATAGACAGCAGTCCAAATGGCAAAGACTTCTCCCTGCTGATAGATACAGCCCGCAGATGTGCTCCGCCGACCGATTTAAACACATCCGATGTAATCACAGGATGCGCTCACGATGCTGTTCTCTCTCTTGCGGACAAAGTCATTGAGCTTGTCAAATCAGGAAAAATAAGACGCTTCGTTGTAATGGCAGGCTGTGACGGACGCGACAAAGCACGCGAATACTACACGGAGTTTGCAAAAGCGCTCCCAAAAGATACAGTAATCCTTACAGCAGGCTGTGCAAAGTACCGCTATAACAGACTTGACCTCGGCGATATTGAAGGAATCCCAAGAGTTCTTGACGCCGGTCAGTGTAATGACTCTTATAGTCTCGTGGTAATAGCTCTCGCTCTTGCCGACGCGTTCAAATGCGATGTGAATGAGCTGCCGATTTCATACAACATCGCGTGGTATGAGCAGAAAGCCGTCTTAGTCCTCCTCTCACTTCTCCACCTCGGAGTAAAAAATATTATGTTAGGTCCGTCGCTTCCTAAATTTGTTTCTCCAAGCGTGCTGAATGTCCTCGTAAACAATTTCGGGCTTCAGCTGTCAACAAATGTTGAAGATGACTTAAAGAAGCTTCACTGCGTGTGAAGCAATCTCAAATCCTCTTTTTTCCGCTTCGGCAGTGCTTTCTGGATAATTCTTTACCCCGCCGCGTAAATCCATACCCGCAAACAGAACGTTTTCCGTGTATGAAAATCCTGAATCGTTGAAAAACGCCTTGACTGTGGGAAACGCCGCGTCAAAAACCGTTGCCAAATCCTGACCGGAAGTCGAAAGAAAAACTCCCGTGTGTGAAGTCAGATGTTTTTCGTCGAAGACAAGTGTCTTGGTTTTGAATTTCTGCGCCCACAAAAACTGACCGCGGTCAATGAATGCCTTCATTTCAGCGCTGACTGTCATGGAATAAATAGGTGAGGCGAGAACAAGTATGTCAGATGTTAAAATCTCTTCGAAGAGCGGCGTCAGGTCATCTTTAAGAACGCACACGCCTTTTTTGTGGCAGGCGTTGCACCCGCGGCAGTTTTTGAACTCAATATCAGAGAGCCTGATTTTTTTGGTATCTGCGCCTGATTTTTTGCAGCCCGCTAAAAATGCGTCAAGGACAGTTTCTGTGTTTCCGTTTTTCTTAGGGCTTCCGTTTATTGCGATTACTTTTGTCATAATGCCTCAATTTTTTGAATCAGTTCATCCGCTGAGATTTTAGCGAGGCTTTTTGCTTCCTCGCTTTTTTTGAAATCGTTTCTGTCGTCCAGACCTTTGAGCAGAAGAAGGACAGTGTTTTTATTTGAAATTCCTGAGACGTCGAATAAAAATCTCGCGACGGGAACGGTGTGGTCAAATATGTTATCTCTTGTTTGTCCCGCTGTGGAGATAAACAGACCGGCTTTACCTCTGCCTTTGGAAAATGTTTTTAGCAGATATTTTCTGCTCCAGAAAACCTGACATCTGTCTATGAGAGCTTTGCCCTGCGCACATACAGACATTGAGTAAACGGGCGAGGCAAAAATTAAGACGTCACAGTTTTCTATTTTTTCTATAAGAGGGATGAAGTCATCTTTTTGAATACAGTCTCCCGTTTTCTCGCAGAAACCGCATCCTTTGCACACATTGACTTTTATGCCGTTGAGGATGATTTTTTCAACGGCGTAATTTTGCGGCAGTCTTTCCAGAATAAAATCAAGTGCAGACTCGGAGTTTCCGTGACGGCGCGGGGAAGATGTTATTGCGAGAACAGAAACCATAATTTATTGTTGAGGTCTGTAAATATAAATTCTATTGTATGGGATTTTTGGTAATCAGAACTTGTCAAATTGCTGAAACCTTTAGATATCTCAGTTGAGGCGAGATGCTTTAGCATCTTTAGCTGAGCAAGACTTTAGGCTTGCGAATCGTGAAAAAGTTAGTTGGACAAACTCATAGCAGTACACGAAATTAATTTAAGTGTCAGATACCGCTATTCGACAAACCCTAACACAGCCCTATGGAGATATTTATTATGATATTTTTACGCTTTTTCTCCAAAGAACTCTGTGGCTGCCGTCATAATAGTATCCGATAAATGAAACCATCAGCACACCCGACATTCCCGCAACTATATTTTTATAAGATACAATCTTGGGGTAATCGGTATCCGCAAGTTCTCTCACGGAATATCCGGGAGGAATTTCAAATCCCTGCATATTAATTTCGATTGATTTCAGATAGTCACTTTCCGCAGATTTCATAACGGTTACAATAATATCATTTCCTGAAACAGTGCAGGTTATGGGAATATTTTGGCTTTCGATAATGCTTTCGGAAGTATTGCCGGACATAAACAAACCCGCCAGAATCACGCCGAAAATTATAATCAATGCGGTGACCGCGATAATTATCACTGCGGAGAATGACTTCTTTTTTCGTCCGTTTGTTTTAGACTTCTGCAGTTTTGCCATTGATTCAGCACTGAATATTGATATTTGTAATATTTGATAATTTATCCATATATATGTGTTACTTTATGAGATCGTTCAATTTTGAACTTGTCCAAGAGATTTAATAACTATTCAAAACCTTATAGTTTTCTCTGCTAAAGTCATCCGCTTTCAGCATCCAACACTCATTCGCAATTGTTCCGTTTGATGAGTAAATATTCTGTTTGTTAAGCTAAAGATGCTAAAGCATCTCGCCTCAACTAAGAAAGCTCTTCGGACTTTCTGCTATTTGACAGCCTCTTTAAACATAAAATCGCATTTTTGTATCCTGAAATAAGGTTACACTTTCACTCATCATTTTTCACTATATTATATACTATATTTTAGACATTATGCAATAAATGTAATCTTATTTCTAGATATAACAAGTGTAATAAAAAAATAAAAAAAATTATGGACTGACTCTGTGTCTGTCACGCGGGAAGAGAACACCCTCACGGATGTTCTGTAAATCAAGCATAGTCATAACAAGTCTTTCAGCACCAAGTCCCCACCCTGCGTGAGGAGGCATACCATATCTGAACGGGTTAAGATAGAATTCAAATGCATCAGGATTAAGTCCCTTATCCTTAATCTGCTTAACAAGTAAATCGTAGATATGGCAGCGCTGTGCTCCTGAAGAAAGTTCCATTCTCGGATGCATCATATCAAAAGCCCTGCAGACCTCAGGCTTGTCTTCAAACGGCATTGTATAGAACGGTCTTGTAGAGGTTGGCCACTCTGTAATAAAATACATTGTGCCCATCTTTTCTCCGATAACTCTTTCTGCCGCAGAAGATAAATCGTCACCGAAAGCAAGAGGCTCTCCGCCTTCTGTTGAAATCTCAATTGCTTCCTTATATGTAATCTTCGGGAAAGGAACTGACGGAACTTTGAAATCCTTAATCTCAAGAGTTTCAAGTTCGGCTGCACAGTGGTCTTTGACATATTGGTAAGCGTAAGCGACCGCATTCTCAAGAACGCTCATTGCGTCCTGCTCGTTTGCAAAAGACATCTCAACATCAATGGAGGTTGCTTCATTTAAGTGTCTGACTGTGTTGTGCTCTTCGGCTCTGAAGATTGGACCTATTTCAAAAACTCTGTCAAATCCAGCGCCCATAAGCATCTGTTTGTAGAGCTGGGGAGACTGGTTTAAGAAAGCTTCCTTATCGAAGTATGCGAGCGGGAAAAGTTCTGTTCCTCCTTCTGTTGCGGCAGCTACAATCTTTGGAGTCTGAACCTGAGTGAATTTGTTGTCCCAGAGGTATTCGTTTATTGCACGAAGGACAGAGTTTCTAATAAGAAATATTGCGTTGACTTTCGGTTTTCTGAGGTCGAGATATCTGTTGTCAAGTCTTGTATCAAGTTCTGCTGGAACTTTTTCGCTGACATCGAGCGGTAACGGAGTTTCGGCTTTGGAGATGATTTTCAGAGTATCAGGAACAAGTTCGCGTCCGTTCGGTGCTTTTTCCGTTGCTTTAACAACGCCTTCTACTTCAACGACCGATTCACGTGTGACTTCTTTTAATGCCGCAAGAACTTCGGCAGATACTTTTTTCTTAGGGATGGTTACCTGAAGAATTCCTGTTCTGTCGCGGACTAAAAGGAAAGTCAATCCTCCTAAATCCCTTTCTTCATGAACCCAGCCGAATATTTTGGCGTGCTCAATTGAGGGAGTTACATCTTTTATTGGTATGCGCATAAAATCTGTATATTATTGGCAGTGCACATAGATTATTGTTTGGTGTTAAGTCACTGAATTTTCTTCATCCACTCAGGGTTGATTGAATAAACAAACTCCCGCGACCTCTTCCTCATAATCAGATACTTAGCGTCTGTAAGATGAATCAAATCGGTTCTCGCTGTCTGATAAGCAACCCCGAACTGACCGGAAATTTCCGGAATTGTGATTTCCTCGTTGTGATGTTCAATCATATACAGAAGAACACGCTCCTGTCTGTTATTCAAATCATCAAGCGAGGCAATCACATTTTCTACGGAAGCCTTTTTCTGATTTTCAGACTCAAGATGTTCAATCAAACCTTTCCGTGATTTTCTGATGCACCTGATAATATACAGAATAAAATATGTCAGGTCAAAATCATCTTCTTCTGTCGCTATGTAAGCGTCCCTGTATTTTGCCGGAGATTGCGTAATGATTTTTGAAATCGGCAGATACTGAAAAATCTCATAACCTTTTGAAAGAACATACCAGTAAAACAAAGTTCGCGCAGTTCTTCCGTTGCCGTCATAGAATGGGTGAATGTATCCAATTAGAAAATGCAGAGCTATCGCAGTTATCAGCGGATGAACAAATTCATCGTCATCAATAAAATCATGATTGACAAAGTCGCAAAGGCTCTGAATTAATTCAGGGATTTTTTCCGCTTTTGGCGGTGAATGAATCAGTTTACCTGTTCTGTTGTCAACAACGATAACATCATCCGTGTTTCTGAAAACTCCCGACTGTGACTCGCTTTTCAGCGTATCGATTGTAACTATTTTCTGAATCTCACAGATAAATTCAGGCGTCAGCTTAACATCTTTTTTTGTCCTGATAAACTGCATTGCCAGATGATTATTTACAATCATCCTCTCATCCTTATTTTTCGGCGCAATATTTTTTCTGAGCATATTTTTTGCCGCGGATTCGGTTGTCGAAGCTCCTTCAAGTCTGCTTGAAAATATAGCCTCTTCCGAAATTGCCTGAGAAATATATTCCTGAAGAGAATCAGCTGACTTTTTTCCGAGAGAGATTATTTTTGACAGATTCTGATCGCACAGATGAAGTTCTCTTGTAATCTCAGGCGTCTGAACATAAAATAAATCAAGTTCATCATAGAGCAGATGGATAGAAGATAAACTCCGCGCAAATTTCAAAATGTTCCATACCTTCTTCGGATCAGAATCATTCACTCTGTACTTTAAATCTTTCCAGGAATAATACTCGCCGTTTTCGGAAAGCAAAGACATATTATAAATATCTTCAAACGTCGCTCCATTTTGAATATCCGTATTGTACATCATAATACTAATTTTTAATTACTAATAATAAATAATTAGTAATTAAAATTAATATAGTTTTGCATAACGAACCCTCACCAAAATTAAATCTTACAACAGCCAATAAATAAATGAATGAAAAAAATTGCATTGGTGCTTATCCTAAGCTTAATCCTGATTTTTTCCGCAGGGTGCGTTACCGAATCGGACAAAATCATAGGTAACTGGAAAACCGTTGAGCCTTACAGCGACGAATATTATTCGATGAATTATGTTGTCACATTTAATGAAGACAACAGCGGAAAATTAGTTGAAACTGTATCTCCCGATGGAATTACCGGAACTTTTCCGATTATCTGGAAAAAGACAGGCGATAAAACCTATCGGTTTGAAGAACTCACAACCTTCAAACTATCCGAAGACAGTAAATCGCTGACATCCAATTATGGATATACATACACAGGCGGAGATGGATTTACAAACGGAACGTGGGTTCAAAACGGTGTCAAAGGTGACGAGTATCGTTATGAGTATGTGTTTAATTCTGATGGTAGTGGTGTTGAAACATATTATGAGGGTGATTTGGTCGAGAGATATAATATCACATGGAGAGATATGGGCAGCAATATGTTTGAGTATACTTATATCTTCACGGTTGAGTTTTCCGATGACGGTAAAACATTGTATGGTATCTGGGGCACTCCGTGTAAAGAGTCTGACGGTGTCTGGACTGAAGAACCGGAAGATGATTACAGATATTATTACTCTTATGAATTTTTAGATGACAACATGTGTAAATCGGTCTGTTATTACAATGACTCAGATGAGGTTTATGATATATATTATTATGTCTGTTCTGAATCAGGTAACGAGATTACTTTGATTGAGATTTATATGACTTATCTTGAGATGCAGGATGACGGCACAATTAAAGATTTGAAACGTTCGGTCTCTCTGAAAAAGGTTTGATTAAAAAAAAATATTTTTTTTTTGGAAATTTATTTTCCGTTTGCTTTGTTGACTGTCTGAACAGTCAGTACAAGGTTTATAATCCAGATTACGAGTGAAATAATTGAGGTTGTTCCGAGTGTGAAGATTGATGCGAATCCGAATATTAAGCAGAGAATGAAAAATAATAATCCAAGCCCTATTCTTCCAGCATACATTAATCCAATGCCGTTTAAGAAAACGGAGAGGAGAACAGCCAATACCATGCTTTTTGCCATAAATGTAATTCCTGTCAGAAATTTTTAGATTTCTTAACAAGATAGAAGTAGGGGTTGAGGGTATTTATAGGTTACAGATATTGAGAATGTTCTTTTGTGAAAAATCAGTTGATAATAAATGTCGATGCTGAATTATTTCACATCATTTAATGGCGTATACAATAATCCGGAAGATCCCTTGTCGTTAATTTTCTTTGCAGGAACTCCAGCTATAGCAATATTTGGCTCTAAAAAACTCTTGTTAACAACTGCATTTGCCCCAATAGCAATATTATCCGCTATTGTTATCTCATCAAATAATTTTGCTCCAGGTCCAATATATACATTATTTCCTATTGAAGGGGCTTTACCACTAAAACCAGCTTTAGTGCCGATATTAACTCCGACATGAATTCTGCAATAGTCACCAATTTTTGCATTGCCATTTATAATAATTGGACCGATATGAGCTAAATTTAACCCTTTCCCGCATACATTAAGCGGTACTGTAAAATTACATTTTAGACCAAGTTTCTGTTTTCGATATGAGTATATGTAAAATAATAATTTATTTTTAAGAGATGGATTATTTTTATAATATTCAGCCTTGCGTAATAATATTTCATATTTCCAGATTGGATTTAAGACCACATCTAAAAATAATCTGTAGTGTTTTCTTTTGATTCCCAATGCTTTTCTATCTTCTTCAAGATACTCCCTAAGATCACTTTTTGATTTAATCATATTTCAACATATATTATAAGTAATTTACTTACATTAATCTTTTTATTACTCACTCAACATAATGTTGTATCAGTAAAAATCATATAACATAAATGGCAAGGTCAAAAATAAATCCCGCAACCTCCGTTACATTCAGAATGCCCGACGATAAGCTCAATAAGATAGATGAACTCGCCTTAAAAAATACTCACGACAGAACCGCTGAAATAAACGACGCCTGCCGTCACTGGATTGAAATAGGCGGAGTTTTCGGAAAAGAAAATATTACTCAGCAGAAAATTTCGGAGCTTGAAAAACAGATGACCGAGCTAAACAACAGAATGGAGAAATTAGAATCATCGCTTGAAAAAATTTCGGAAGTGATGACTCAGACGGATAAAAATAATTCAGCGCTTCTGAATATCATCAGTAGTAACGAACACACAATAAAATGTCTGCTTCAATCGCTGACAGAATCCAATAAATAAAACTCTTCATCAAAAAAAATTAATGTTCTTCTCTGACCATCTGAATGCATTTCTTCGGGCATTCATTTGAACAGATACCGCAGCCTTTACAGTAGACCAAATCAATCTCCTGAGTGTCTGCATCAATAACTGCATCAGGGCAAAACATTGCACAAATCCCGCAGTGATTGCAGATGCTTCTGTCAACTATTGGTCTGAAAGTTCTCCAAGAACCTGTCTGACCCATAGCTCCTTCTTTCGGTGAGCTTATTGTAATCTTCGGCATAATTTTGCTCATGCTTCAACCTCCTTGAAAGCCTCTTCGGCAGCATTGATATTTCTCACATCAGCAAAAGTCTCTGCAATAGATTCCTTGCCTGAACTGCGTGTGAACAAACCGATTTTTGCAAGAGCTCCGATAACGGGCGTGTTAACGATTGGGCTTCCCGCAACCAAGAGATTTTCTTTCAGCGCGATTCCTGTTAAGTCAGCCTTGTAAACTTTGAACTGTGGCGGGAATTTTAAATCCTCGTGAGTGTTAATGAAGATTGAACCGCCCTCTTTCAGACCGTCGAGCACGTCTACTGTTTCCATAACAGTCGGGTCGAGGACAATAATCATATCGGGTTTCTTAATCTGGGAATAAATTCTTACAGGTGCATCATCAATCCTCACGAAAGAAACAATCGGAGCACCGCGTCTTTCCGCTCCGTAGAAAGGACAGGCTGTTGCAAATTTACCGTCTTTAACCGCGGCTGCAGCCATCATTCTTGCAGCTGTAACTCCTCCCTGACCTCCTCTTGAGTGAATACGAATCTCAAACATTATTGTTCCTCCTTGGAAATTCCAAACCAGAACTCTGTTCCAATCTTTCTCGTCTTAACAAACTCAGCAATATCTTCGTAAGTGACTTCCTGACCGCCTATACCTGCGATAATTTTTGCTATTTTTGTCTGAGGATATCTTGCCTGAATTTCACCGGCAATTACTCCGCCGAAACCAAACGAGTAGTCTCTGTCGATTACGACAAGCTCTTTGCCGTCAATCTTCATATCAAGCGGGAAAGGTCTCAGCCAACGGATTCTCATAACGCCTGCTTTGATTCCTTCCTTGCGGAGATTGTCTGCTGCAACTTCCGCTTCTTTTCCCAGAGTTCCCATTGCCACAATTACAACGTCGGCGTCATCACAAAGATATTCTTCAACAGGTGCATATTTTCTGCCGAAGCGTTTCGCAAATTCAGCCTCTGTCTCTTCAATGACTTTGCGTGAAGCACGCATTGACTTTTCCATATCGAATCTGAACTGATAGTGGATTGTCGCGGGGCTCATTGCGCCGTATCCGTGCGGGTCGTTCACATCAATTTTGTGCGGCAAATCAAGCGGCGGGATGAAATCACCGGGCTCTGTCATTTCGTAAGGCTGCATAATATGGGATAGAAGGAATCCGTCCATGTTAATCATGACGGGCAATAGGACGTGATTGTCTTCTGCAATTCTGAAAGCCATTAAGGTTGTATCGTATGCTTCCTGAACTGTCGAAACATAAACCTGAAGCCATCCTGTATCTCTTTGAGAGAGAGCGTCTGAGTGTTCTGCCCAGATGTTCCAGCCCGGAGCAATTGTTCTGTTGACCTGTCCCATTACAATCGGAAGTCTTGCACCGGCTGCCCAGTGAAGCATTTCGTGCATGTAGAGAAGTCCGTGCGAACTTGTTGCGGTAAACACACGCGAGCCGGTGATTGATGCACCTATGCAGGCAGTCATTGCCGAGTGCTCGGATTCTACAGGGATATATTTTGTGTTCATCTCGCCCGCTTCGACGTAGTCCGCGATTGTTTCAATTATTTCTGTCTGAGGTGTAATCGGGTATGCAGCAACAACCAATGGGTCGGCTTTTTTAACAGCCGCCGCGACCGCTTTGTTTCCGGTAGACATTATTAATTTGCTCATGATAACTCCTCCGACATTTCAAGTTCGGCAGCGATTTTTTTGAGGTTTCTGTCAACGTTTGCCTGAATCTGTTTGGCTGTTTCGTCATCGACTTTCCTGAATCTTCCCTGCGCTTTTAGGTAATCAATTACCGGCGCGGGCTTTTTCATAGCCGCTTTTGAAGGTCCGTTGACTGTGAGTTTGTCGTATTCTTTTTCCCAGAGCACCCAGATACCTGATTTGACTGCCATCTTTCCTATTTCAACAGTTTTCTCGGAAGGTGTTCTCCAGCCAGGAGGACAGGGAGCGAGGATATGAATGAATTTCGGTCCTGGAATTGACAGAGCTTTTTTGACTTTGTTGAAGATGTCCTGCGGGTATGAAGCACAGGCTGTTGCCTGATAGGGTAAGTTGTGTGCTTCAATCATTCTGTCGAGGTCTTTCTTGACAACTTTCTTTCCGTTGGGGGTTGTTGTAGTAATTGCTCCAAGCGGTGTTGCGCCAGATCTCTGCATTCCTGTGTTTCCGTAGGCTTCGTTGTCGTAACAAATGTAGAGGAAGTCTTCTCCGCGTTCGAGAGCGCCTGAAAGTGCCTGAATACCGATATCTGCTGTTCCTCCGTCGCCTGCGTAGACAATGACGTTGGTCTTCTGTCCTTTGGCGCGAAGTGCTTCAGACATTCCCGAAGCGCAGGCTGCGGCTGCTGCGAATGCTATGTTGTACACAGGGATTGTATGGAGCATATACGGGTACACTCCCTGGATTACGCTGTTGCAGCAGGCAGGGATTACGAGAATCGTGTCTTTGCCGGCTGCTTTCAATATATATCTGAGAGCAAGTAAAGAGCCGCACCCCGCACAGGTGGACGGACACTTTAACAGCATCTCTTCTTTTGGAATTTCCGTCATGAAAACCATACTCTATTTGTCATGATTTATAATGAGGCTTTCTTTATGGTGTGCTAAAAGAGCTTGTCCAAAAATAATTAAATTCGTTAGACAAGATTTAGTCTAAGTTTTCGGTTACAGTGTGGATTACAGCAGGATGTTAGATTAACTTCATGTCTTCCCTATATGTTTTTGCGCAAGCAGTGTTGTATCCCCTCCGCTCTTATACACAACGGAAACATCACCTACTGCACCATCACACTCCCACTTAAGTCTTGTTCCCGGAGTTAAATCCACTTTTGGATGAAAATCACTTGTTTTATCCTTATCGTCAACAAGAATTGCATAACTGCCCAATGGCAGAACCGCACCGTTCAGATGACTGATGTAAATATATTTGTCCTCCACCAATTCTATTGATAAACCAAGAACAGGCGCTGCGTTCGGAACGGCTGTAAGCCCCATAATTACAGCCAAAGAAATAGCAATTAAACCGACAGTCAGACCGACAATAAGAATCATCGCAATAACAGGAGATACACCGTCATCTGACTTGGATGGTGATAGCATTAGGTAATTTATATTATCTAATCTATAATAAACATTTGGGATTAAAAAAAATTAT
>JAUNXW010000017.1 GCA_030539595.1 Methanocorpusculum sp.
GGTGAAGTTCTCAGCAAACTTGAAGCAAATCTGCCGGAGATACGGGAACGTTTTTTTGTTCAGACAATCGGTATTTTTGGTTCGGTTTCAAGAGGAGAAGACAGACCTGATTCGGATGTCGATGTTTTAGTAACATGGGTACCTGGCATGGCAAGGATGAATATTATGATGGGTTTAATTTGGTACTTGGAAGAATTATTCAGTAGAAAAATTGATTTGGTTAGCACAGACGGAATCAGCCCCTATCTTAAACCATATGTGATGCCGGATGTGATTTGGTGTTGAAATCTGATACGATGTACCTTAAGCATATGGCTGATTCGCTTGAATTTATTATTTCAGAGACTGCCTATATGACTTTTGATGAATTTAACAATGATAAAAAGTCTCAGTTTGCCATGGTTCGTGCTTTTGAAATTCTGGGCGAGGCTGTTAAAAATATCAGCAGTGAATACAAAGACAAGCACACAGACATTTCATGGAAAGCAATAGCAGGCACAAGAGACGTTTTGATTCATAGGTATTTTTCTGTGGACGTACCTCAGGTCTGGACAATGATTGAAAAGGATGTCCCGGAACTATATGCGAAAATATCTGCACTGCTTAAGTCCGAAGAAAATCTCTAAAAAATTATGACCTCAGCTTCTGCTCAACCTTTTCAAAAAAGCTTCTGCCGATATCCACAAAAAGAGCCGGTTCGCTTGACTTCGTAATCACAAGCGAATCATTTTCACCGAGCTCATACTGATCCTGCCCGTCAATAACCAGAAGAGCCGGTTTATTTGAAACAAGCTTAACCTCAATCTCACTGTTTGAATTAATCAGATAAGGTCTTGAGGAAAGCATATACGGAGCAATGGGAACCAGAAGGATACCCTCAAGAGTTGAGTCAACTATAGGACCTCCGGCACTCATAGCATACGCGGTTGAACCTGTGGGAGTTCCGATAATCAGCCCGTCCGCTCTGAACTCATCCAATTCCTTACCGTTAAGGAACAGATTAAATTTAAGAATTTTCGCGGGTCTCGACGTTTCGATAACCGCTTCATTCAGCGCAGAGCCTAAATCCCTGCCGTTAAGTTTAACACTGATTCTCATACGCGGCTCAATTTTCAGAGGCGTCGGAAGACCTTTCATAATCCATTCAATATTATCCCGCTCGACATCGGTTAAAAAACCTACCTCACCCTGATTAATTCCGAGAACAGGAATCTGCTTCTTCATCAGCCGCACAGCACGTAAAACACTCCCGTCACCCCCAATAACCAGAAGATAATCCGCATCAATTTTTGAAAAAGAAACCCCGCTGTATCCGAGTTCTGAAGCAATTGACTCCTCATATATTACTTCATTGCCCGCATCGGAAAAAGCCCAGCCCAGAGACTTAGCAAGCTCAACAGCCTCTTTTGAATCAATTTTTGAGACTATGCATATTTTCATACCGACCTCGCTATCTGTGAAATAATTTTGTGCACATGCGGATTTGCGGCAAGAAGCTGTCTTCCTACTTTTACATCGTCCGGGAAAACGCACGGGCTTCCATTCGGAAGCGAGACAATTCCGCCTGCTTCACGGCAGATTAAAATTCCAGCGGCTGCGTCTGTGATTCTCAGCGTTCCCCGCATATCAAGAAAAGCCTCAAGTCTGCCGCAGGCGACATAGCAGAGTTCAATTGCCGATGCACCGAGTTTTCTTCCGCGGCGGACAATAAGTCCCTGGTGAAGAAGTTTAATCATGTCGGGCGCTTTTGAGTAAAAGCTTATTGCGGAAACTCCAAGTTCGGATTTTTCGGAGACCTTTATCGGATTTCCGTTTAAAAAAGCCCCCTTGCCGAGTTCCGCTGTAAAAATCTCACCCGACGCAAGATTTTTGACAAATCCGTAAATCATTTTTTCGCCGTCGGAAAGACCTATTGAAAGTGCATAGAACGGAATTCCCGCACCCGCGTTGAACGAACCGTCTATTGGGTCAAGGTATGCGATGCCTTCTTTTCCGTCGATGTCAACCATGCCTGCTTCTTCCGAGAGAATATATTTACAGAACTTTTTCTCGGAGAAATTTTTTATTACTATGTCTTCGGCTATTTTATCGAGACGTTCCGTTGGTGTGTTGTCAGCCCCCATGCAAAGTTCTTCAGCTCCGTATGAGGTTCCAATCAGCGGAACAAGTTCCTTTTCGATTTCCTTAGCAGTTTTTTTACAGAGTCTGAAAAACTCTAATGAGGAGTACATAATTATAATTTAATTGGCTCGGCTCAGTAATGAACTATTGTGTCTGTGCTTCATGCGGATGAAACAGGGTGTCTGTCCAATAGTGGAATCTGATATTTTAGTTAATTGGAAATAGTAATTTGCTGGTATTCGAGTGTTTTTTGTTAAACCACGAAAATCACACGAAAAAATACGAAAAGCACGAAAACAAAAACATCAAATTGACCATTATCTTACACAGCAAAACACGAAAATTAACGAAAACCACAAAAGGCTTGCTGTTAATTATTCTTGTTATAATTATTGTAAACTTAGCAATCCTTTTGTGATTTTCGTTAAATTTCGTGTTTTGCAACATAAGATAAATCCAACTAAACAGATTAATTTTCGTGATTTTCGTATTTTTTCGTGTGACTTTCGTGGTGTAACGATGTGAGTTCAAAGCGCAACAGAAAACTTAGACAAAAATCTTGTCCAACAGATTCACATAACAATTGAACATACCCAAAACAGCAACAGAATCTGTCGCAACACTCATAAGGAATAAATCCAAATATGTAGACAGATATTCTTATGAAGGAACAGACTGAAGTTGGAAAATTAAAAGAAGGCCGCTACATGGTAGTCGACGACGAACCATGCAAAATCATGAGCATCTCAATCTCAAAGCCCGGAAAACACGGAGCAGCAAAAGCAAGACTGGATGTTGTCGGTATCTTCGACGGACAGAAGCGCTCGGTTGTATCACCGACCTCTGCAACCGCATACGCACCGATTGTAGAAAGAAAGACTGGTCAGATTCTGACAATTGCCGGAAACGTTGTTACATTCATGGATATGAAAGACTTCAACAACTTTGAACTCATTGTCCCTGACGAGATTGTTGAAGGTTTCGTACCGGCTCAGGAAGTTCCATACATCGAGTCGCTCGGCAAACGCAAACTCGACTTATAAGACTGCAAAATAATCCATGCAGTCCTTTTCAAACAATCTTTTTGCTGATGCGGATTCTGATTACAATACTGCGGATTATGTTATTTTTGGAGTTCCCTTTGACGGAACTACCTCGTTTAAAGCAGGAACACGTGATGCCCCGCAGGCTGTAAGGCTCGCATCTTACAATATTGAGACTTTTCTTCCGTTCTATAATCTTGAAATGACGGAAATAGCTGTTCACGATTTCGGCGATATGTTCTGCGACTGCCTTCCGGAAAACGTCGCAGCTCAAGTCGAAGACACAGTAAAAGAGATTACCGGTGACAGTAAAATTCCGGTTATGCTCGGCGGAGAACATTCTGTAACAATAGGTGCTGTGAGAGCGGTCAAGCCCGATTGGTATGTCGTCTGCGACGCTCACTTGGATTTGCAGGATGAATACAGAGGCTCTGATTTTAATCATGACTGTGTCACGGCAAGAGTTTTTGAAGTAACCAAAAACATCGTCATTATCGGAGCAAGAAGCGGCTGCCGTGAAGAATTTGAATTCGCACGGGAAAATTTCCATCTTTATACGGCAGACGACGTAAAAGAGCGCGGTATTAAAGCGGTTCTTGATGAGGTCGGAAAACTCATATGCGACGCAAAACTCTATCTGTCTATAGATGCGGACGCCATAGACTGCTGCTTAACTCCCGGACTTGGAACGCCCGAGCCGTTCGGTCTGACGCCTTCAGACGTTCGCGATGTTATCAGAAAGTTTGCGAAGAACGCGGTAGGTTTCGATTATGTCGAAGTTCTGCCAAATGACAGCGGACAAACAGCTATGGCTGCCGCTCATTTAACCCGCGAATTTATTGCCGGAAGTTATGTTCATCGAAACTGAGCGGCTGAGAATTGAGCCGCTCGGCTTCGATGAGTTTGCGCAACTTGACGGAGTTGATTCGAACACCCGCGAGGCTATGAACGGTTTGTATTCATCACGCCCAAACGGTTCTGATTTTTTCTGGTATTCCTACTGGAAGATTTCTTTAAAGTCTGACAGAGAGCATGTCGGCGGTTTTTGTTTTATGAGCGAGCCGTCGCCTACAGGGGCTGTTGAAATAGGATATGGTATTGATGAAAAATATCAGGGGCATGGGTTTATGACTGAGGCATTATCTGCGATAGCTGATTTTGCAAAAGGAAGGGGTGTTAAAATTATGACAGCCGAAACAGAAAAAGATAATTCGGCATCTCAGTCCGTTTTAAAAAAATGCGGATTTGTATTAGATAAAGAAAACAACGGAAATATTCTCCTGTTTTGTAAAATAATAAATTAAGTAAATTATATATCCTGACAAAACAAAAATACGTCAAAAGGGATATGGTAATTACATATGACAAATGAAGACGAATTCTCAAAAAAATACGGCAACCTTATAGGACAGGGTAAAACAGCATCCATATACGAAAAAGACGGGATTGTTGCCAAAGTATTCATAAAAGAATTTCCAAAAACCGAAATCTATCATGAAGCTCATATCATGACGCTGATTGAAGCAGTTGGAATTCAGTCAACACGTGTTTTCGGCATTGAAACATACCTTGACAGATTTGTTCTGAAAATGAATAAAATTGAAGGCAAAGCATTGGATGATGCCTTCATTGACGGAGACGTCACATTAGAAGAATTCACTGACAAACTTGTTGAAATAGAGACAGGGATTCATAAAATACATGCGGCTAACTTAGGATTCATGAAGAAAAAAGACGCATTTATCAGAAACATTCATTGGAATAAAAAACTCACCGACTCTGAAAAAAGCAATCTTATCTCCCGCATAAATGAATTACCTGACGGAGACTCTATTTGTCACGGTGATTTCCATGGAAGAAATATATTAACCGACGGAAAAAACAACATAATTATCGACTGGCCTGAAGTTAGTGTAGGAAATCCGGCAGCAGACGCCTGCAGAACATACTTTGACTACAAGTATATGGTAGTTTATGACAAAGATAACGGGGTTGACCCAAACATGAGAGATACTGTTAACAAATTATGCGGGATGTATCTTGACAAATATTCTAAAGCATCAGGCATCTCAAAGGAGGATATTCTTGTATGGCTTCCGATAATTGCAGCGGCTCTTTATGGTCATGTTCCAAATGAATCAATAAACAGAGAGATTAAATCACTGATAAAATAATATCTATTTTTAAAAAATTAATTTGTTTCTGAGGCTGACATTTTTTCCGCAACTACAAGCCGTGATACAAGATAAAGAATAAGACAGCCGAATATTATCAGAACAAATACAATTACAGAACCCGGAATCAGATTAGGGATAAGCATTGACAAACCAAATGTAAACGCCATAATATTCATAATTATTGAAGATACCGTAATCTGTTTTAAAATTTTCGGCATCGGTTCTTTTGATTTAATGAGAGGCGGGATACTCTTGATAAAGAATAAAACTGCACTGATAATATTCAGCAAACCAATCAGAACAGTCAGAGTAAAATCAAGAACCCCCGGAACAAATACAGCTGTAATTCCAATTACACCCAAAACAATCCCGATAATTACAATCAGATGAGTTCTTTTAAAAGGTCCAATAGGTGTGCTTCCGATAGCAATTGTCTGAATAGCAAAAATCACCATCATAAGTCCGAGCTGTGAACTGCCGGTTATTGCAATCGGCGACAATCCGCTGTAAATAAGAAGAACGCCAAGAACAATAAGATAAACTGCAAAAATCAGAATCGAAATTATATTTAATCCAATAGATTTAGATTGAGATGATAACGGATACTTCAAATCTGTTTTATGGCGGATAACAGTGAACAGGAGAAGTAATATTCCAAACAGCAGCGCGAATACTGATTTTACAACCAGAGGAATAATCGCATCTAAAAAAATAAACACTGCAACAATTATATCAAAGATATAAACGAGGGCGCACAATAACGCAAGACGCATTAATAACGGGTCGCCTGATTTTTTCCACAAAGGATACAGATTCTTTGATACAAACATCTGAATCAAAAGAACAATACCGCTCACGAAAAGAATTCCGGCAATCAGATATTTTGGAATAAACTCAGGGACTGAATTTGTAAAGCAGAGAATAATTCCAAGAATTGAAACTGCCAGACCCGCACCAAAAACCAGCGGCGACTGCTTCGCATCCCCTATCGGTGTTTTACCGAGAGAGATAATCTGGAAGCCGAACAGAAATAACGTAACCCCATAGAAACCAAAAGCTGAATATCCTATAGTTCCGGTAGGTAAAGTTAAGAGGACAACGCCTAAAATAAGCATCATCATCGCAAAGAGAATCAGAAAAACTGACTCAAGACCTATTCTTGATTCCTGAAAGAGCCAGCTCACTTATTATCCCCCGAATATGTACTGAAATCAGCCATACCTACAGGCGGCAATCCTTTTTGAACCTCTTCATAACGAATGCGGGCGGTTTCGGAATAAACCCAGTCCTCAAACTTAGGGTCAGATTTCATCCGTGCTACAGGACTTTCAAACTCTTTGGGCAGGATGATGACTGCATCGTTTTGCTCAACACCTTTGAGAATCTCAACAGCTGCCTCCTTGACAGGCATTGAACCCGGCGGCGGAGTTGATCCTTTGAAAATCTCTGTAGCGACATTTGCAGGGCACACCGCCTGAACCTGAATATTTCTTTCTGCAAACTCATATCTCATACAACAAGTCATAGAAAGAACAGCTGACTTGGTAAGGACGTATACAGTCTGGTAAGAAGGCCATAACAGACCTCCCATAGAAGATGTATTGATGATGTGACCGAATCCCTGTTTCAGCATAATCGGTAAAACATTGTAAACACCGTTTACCACGCCCATGATATTTGTGTCAATGACTCCTTTCCACTGCTCGTAGGGCACATGTTCTGTCGGGTAGGTCATAGCGATTCCGGCATTGTTGAACAGATAGTCAATTCTGCCGTTTTCAGAAACAACAGTGTCGATGAGTTTTTTTACAGCTTCAAAATCCGCGACATCTACTGCGGCGTAGCGTGCGTTTTGATATTCCTTAAGCCTTGGTTTTGCTTTTTCAACACTTGATTCACGGCTGCCTATAACATAAACAACAGCCCCTCGGCTCAGAAGTTCTTCGGCTACGGCAAATCCGATTCCGGATGTTCCGCCGGTTATGATACAGATTTTATCTTTGAATGTGTCAGTCATGTTACTCAAGAACCCTCGCGAGGTCTCCCCTTAATGCCTGTTTATATTTCATGTAGGTAGCAGGCCCTGCATATTCCAGAATAGGAATATTTGACAGAGCATCAATCATATGAGCCTGCATCGGATACTGCTGATAGGTGAGTTTTGTCCATGTGACTTTTCCAACACCCTCAGATATTGCAGTCGGATACATTTCCACAGGGTAGATGGTCGGTTCGGAAATTGCAGCGCCCGGTTTGTTGAAGTTGCCGATGTAGCGCCAGCCTATCTGATTGAGGTGCATAACGCCGGCGGCGGCAACTTCGTCGGGAGTGAATTCTTTCTGAATATTTATTTCTAAATCTATGAAGTTTCTGCCGTTGTAGCTTCCGCAAAGGGATGCGTAGTTTCCAAATTTGGCGTATTCTCCTATGTCGCAGAAGACTTTGGGCATGCCGGTATCTTCGCGCCCTCCAAGAATCGGATAAGCACTGTCTTCCCAAAGAATGAGCATGTATGATCCTTCTGTCCCGGATTTTATGTGTTTTACCGGTGCGGTTAAGGCGATACAGCTGTAGTGTCCGCCGCCCATCCATCCGACGCCGTGAGCTGAGTTGCTGCTGACAGAAACCTCTGGCTTGAGGAGTTCAAAGACGTCCGGGATATATTGTTCGATGGCGTCACGCTCTGTAGTGTAGTTCATCGTAAGACTGGTACAGTCTTCATAAACTATGTTTCCGTAACTGTAGTTGTACGGGAAGCCGCCGAAGTGAGGAGGCATTCCGTATCTCAGGTTGTCGTCGAATTTAAACATGTCTTTTCTCCGGATAATTACAATTTTAAATAAGGGGTTATTATTATTTAATAGTTACGCGGTTTTAGGGGGATAGTTAAGAGGTTGCCAAATTGGGGATTCTTTAATTAATTTGAAATGGTAATTTATTAACCTTCAAGAATATTATACAGCGTATCCCTTTGTTTCAGCACCCGTCCGACATCCTCGCACATAAGCCTCATATCCTCAGGACTGAAATAATCCGCCTCTTCACCCGCGCCTGCATTTCTTGAAAGCGAATCAACAAACATAGTTCCGCCGACATCGTTTCCCCCTGCCGTCAAACAGAGCTGAGCCATCTTCTGACCTATTTTAGACCACGGGACTTGAATATTATCAAGATTATCCAGAAACAGTCTTGAAACAGCAACAAGAAGAACATCCTCGCGCCCGAAAGCGTCGTGAGTAACAAGTCCCTTCTTTTCAAGCGGAGTATTTTTGTGAAGGAAAGCAAGCGGAACAAGTTCGGTAAACACACCGCACTCGTCCTGAATATCTCTCAAAATTGAAAGATGGCGTGCACGCTCCGCTTCGGTCTCAACCGAACCGTACATAATAGTCGATGTCGCTTTGAAACCTACTGACGAAGCTTCTTTAATAATTCTTATCCATTCATCAGTCGAGAGTTTCTTCTCACAGATAATCTTTCTAACTCGGTCGACAAGAATTTCTGCAGCTGTTCCCTGAACCGAACCGAGCCCGGCTTCTTTTAATTTCAGCAGAGCTTCTTTTGTTGATACGCCGCTTTGTTTTGCGGCAAACAAAATTTCATCGGGACTGCATCCGTGCACATGAACGCCCGGGATAACTTCCCTGAGGGTTGTAATCATATTCACATAACTGTTCAGGTTAAACTTTGGATGAATTCCTGCGAGGTAACAAACTTCGGTTACATTTTTTGAAAGCGCATCCTTTGCGTGCTCTCTGAATTCTTCATCGGTAAAACAAAAAGCATCCCAATCTGTTGATTTGCGCCCGAAAGCACACAGCCCGCATCTGTTTTTACAGATATTGGTCATGTGGATATTCATATTTCTGACGTAAGTTACAGTGTCTCCGACTTTTTTCTCGCGGACAATATCTGCGGCTTCCGCTATCTTCCACACATCGCGCGTGTTTACCTTAAACAAAAATTCCGCTTCGCTTTCGCTTAGTCTTGCGCCGCCCAAAACATTGCCGAGTATTTCAGTTACATTCATTTACGCTTCTTAATCAGCCACACAATAAGTTCATACACAATTAATATTCCTATAACAACAAGAATAGACTGCCAGATGTGAAGAGGAATCCATCCTGCCATCGGAATTGCAAATACAGCTTTACCTATAATCCATTCTTCTTTAACCGGCTGAAGTCTTCCGTATACCTGATGAGTGCCCATCTGGTCAATAATCGGGTTATTGTCGCCTTTTGTTATGTATCCCGCGTGCGCCGCATTTCCTTCAAATCCGAGTTCCTTTGCTCCGTCAACCGATACGTATCCTATTGCCCTGTGAATTATCGGAGTTACGCCAGAAATTCCGTCCGGCATGTAGACAATGACGTCTCCGTACCCGTTGAATTTTTTGTCAGCGTCGGTTAATTCCGCCTGAGCCATAGTAATCAAATCGCCGAATCTGTTTTCTTCCGAAACAAAGACAAGACTGTATGTCTGAATGTTGGGCTCCATGCTTCCGGATTCAACCGCAACCAATGCAGGACATGTCCCCGAAACAGCGAAGAGTGCTATGCCTATAACCGCAACAGCACACAAAACTATGATAATATCCTTTATCATAGATTTTACGCTGTCTGTATTTCCGTCCCGCTTAGGCTCCATTAGTATCTAATATGTGCTTTAAGTATTTCATATTTCTTATAATATTATTGAGGCTGTCCAACCATAAAAAATCCATTAGATAAGATTTTGATGTTGAGGTTGTTGTACGATTGAGTTTTGAAATTATGTTGCGGGACAAGGTCGTAAGTTTTCAACCTGAGACGATGTCTCGTCAAATTATTTTGAAAACCAACAAATCAGAATCTCAAATTAATTTAGGTATTGAATTAAATTATCGAACAAACTCTTATTTTCCGAAATTTCTTTTGCGTGACTGGTAATCACGAAGTGCCCTGAGGAAATCAACTCTTCTGAATTTACTCCAGTTTACGTCGGTAAAAAATAATTCAGAATACACAGACTGCCAGATTAAGAAATCGGTTAAGTGGCTGCCCCCTGTTTTAATCACAAAGTCAGGGTTTACATTATACAAAAGATGTGATTCCAGAGTTTCTTCCGTGATTGTTGACGGGTCTGTATTTTCCTTCGCTATTTTTATTATTGCGTCAGTGATTTCATCGCGCCCGCTTTTTCCAAGAACTATTAGTATCTCGGGTTTTCCTTTACCGAGGGTTTCATCTTTGGATTCTGTACTTATCCTCACGTGATACCTTTTTGAAATTTCTTTAATCGGCAGAATTTTTTCTATATTGTCCGATGTGCCGCAGGTTATATGAAAGATGATTTTTTCTATTCCGTGAAATTCCGAAATCCAGGTTATGACTTCCATCAATTTTGAATTGTCCGCAGTTACATCAGAGCCGCCGAGTATGAAACACAATTCCTTTGGGAACGTTTCAAGCTTTTTTGATATTGAGTGTTCGTATATTTTGTAAAGCAACATATGTTTATATTGTATTGGATATTTATGAATATCAATAGTTTGCAGACGAGTTATGAGAGCAGGTCCATTTGTCATGTGAATTCATTGGACAAGATTTGATGATAAATTGCTGTTAGGTTGTTCTTTGAAATTATGTGGTGATACACCGAAACACAAGCCATTCGGTCTCTCGCCAGATAATTTTGATGGTCAACAAATTATAATTTCAAAATAATTTAAATATTAAATTCCACTATCGGACAGTCTCGTATTGAAATTTCTCTGATTTTGATTAATGACAGTGATGGGCGCAGGTGTGACCTTCTCCTTCGTTGTGGTGATGGCAGAGAGTATCCGGATTATATTCCAGATGACCGGAAACAAATGCTGCTGCCGCATCATCGGCTTTTCCGAAAGCTCCGGGATAAAGTTTGATTCCCGCATTCATAATGCCGTTTCGTGCTCCGCCTCCGATTCCTCCGCAGATTATGACATCCGCACCAATTTCTGCCAAAACATCTATCAATGCCTCGTGACCTGTTCCGTTTGTGCTTATAATTTCTCGGGAGAGAAGTTTCCCGTTTTCGACTGTGTATACGCTGAACTCCGGTGTTGAACCGAAGTGCTGATAAATCTCACCGTTTTCGGTAGTTACTGCAATTCTCATACAAACTTCGTTTGAAGCAGAGCTAAGATAAACATTGTGTTTGAGGATACATATTTTTTATTTTTCAGCAGCAAAAAGAAATCTTAATATATTTATGCGTCAATGTGTAATTGCTGTGTATTGATGTATGCGTATTCAAACCTAACAGCTTTTGATGCTGCACACTAAATATTCAGTGATAACACAATGTCTGAAAAATTCCAAAATTGTCCGAGAGGTAACTGCGGAAGACCGAGAGTAAAACGATGCATTGAACTCAGCGAATCCCCGGGCTGCTATGCACCGGTATGCCCAAAAAAACAAAAAATGGTTGAGTCTGTAGTTTTGTATCCGGAAGAAATCGCAGTGCTTAAACTTGTTGATTATGAAGGGCTTTCTCAGGAAGATGCTGCAAATATACTTGGAGTCTCAAGAAAAACAGCTTGGCGAGACTTACATGACGCACGCTTCAAAGTTGCCGATGCTCTTGCAAACGGTAAAATGATTCGCGTATCCTGCTGTCCAAACATAACAGAAGGAGTTTGTTCGCCGCTTCCGACAAGTCTTGCATCAAACAAGTAATTTCCCAAGACAAATTAATAACCCTCATGGATATTGGATGTTAACGTACTCACACACCCTCTCAACAATAATATTAATGGATTCATGCGGACTATAACACCGATTCGTCTGGAAAGTTTACACAAAAACACAACACCTTTCCCGATTATTTTTTCACTCACACATTCTGACGAAATTTTCAAGAATTTTAAGACCAGTATCACCGCTTTTTTCAGGATGGAATTGTGTGCCCATTATATTTTTGTTTCCGACAGCTGATGCATATTTTAAGATATATTCGGTTGTCGCTAAGGTCATATCCGGTGTTGTGTCGGCATAGTATGAGTGAACAAAATAGACATAGCTTTCGTCAGGGATTCCTTCAAAGAGAGGATGTTTTGTTGTATGAATTGTATTCCAGCCCATTTGAGGAATTTTATATCCATCTTTTTTCGGAAAACATCGAACTCTGCCTTTTATAAATCCAAGTCCCTTGTGAACACCGAACTCTTCGCTTTCGTCAAGAAGCATCTGCATACCAAGACAGATTCCAAGAACAGGCTTGGTCTGCTTTTTTAATAACGGAATAAGCGGGGAGAGTTTATCCATGCCTTCGGCAAATGCCCCGACACCCGGCAGAAGAATTCCGTCTGCCGATTCAATTTTTTGTTCATCCTTTGTTATTGTCGGATTCGCTCCGGCTCTTTCAAGTCCCTTAACAACACTCCGCAGATTTCCAAGCCCGTAGTCGAGAACAGCAATTTCCGTCATTATAAGTATGAGATTTTTGGCGCTTGAAAAAGATAAGTGTTAGCATTTTTATAATCAAAAATGAGGCTTATGACGAAATTCACCATATAGAAAAAGTCCATGTCGAAAAGCATATTCTGAAAAAACATTAACCCCCATCAAAAACCACCTTTAAAAAATATGAAACAAAAATAAATTATTTAATTTGATTTTCGATAATTGCCGTAAATATTTAATAAATTTTATTTGCAGATACCAAATATTTTATAATGCTGCGTGCACAGACATTTATTGGTTATTTAAAATGTCCCGCATATACAGAAACGATTCAATTACGACTTTGGAATACACCGAAGAAACAAAGCGGTCGCTTTACTCAATGTTTACCTACAGCGTTTCACATGCGGGTGAATCGGCAAATGCTGTTCAGTATTTCGGAAATCATATTTCATACGGAGAACTGAAACGCCTAATTGATGAATGTGCGGCAGGATTAATAAGAATAGGAGTAAAGAAAGGTGACTATGTCACAATTTTTCTGCCCAATATCCCTCAGTGTGTTATCGCTGTTTACGCGGTAAACAGAATCGGGGCAATCTGCAATCTCGTTCATCCGCTGTCAACCAAAAATGAAATTGAATATGCCGTAGGTCTCACAAACAGCCGTTTTATCCTGACGTTTGAACTCAACGAAGGAATCTGTTCAAGGCTCAAAGCCAGAATCATCAGATGCAGAACACCGGAATATTTCCCGAAAAATCCGAAAGGATTCATGATGAAAACAGTATACAATCACTCTGTCCGCAAATCAAAACGCGCAGACTATACAATAGAGTGGTCGGAAGTTATGAAGAGGGGACGAGGGTATCTCAAAAACAATAATCTGCCTGAAGATACGGTTAAAGCAGACGACATTGCCGCAATAATGTACACCGGAGGAACAACAGGACCTTCGAAAGGAGCAATGATGTCAAATTCCGCTGTGAATTATGTCACAATACAGCTTCTGATGCCGAAGATAAACGGGACGCCCCACATAGGAGACGCGTTCCTCTCCGTTCTTCCGGTTTTTCACGCGTTCGGGCTTGCAGTAGTTATTCACGCACCGCTTTCGTCGGGTATGCGGGCAATCCTTTCACCGAGATTTAATGTGAAAGAGTGCAGCGGTCTGATTCTAAAAGAAAAAATAGCAGTTATCGCAGGCGTTCCTGCCATGTACGAGCGTATGTATCCTCTGCTGAAAGGCAAAGACCTGTCTTTTGTCAGATACATTGTCTCAGGCGGAGACAAAGTCTCATCCGATTTGGTTGAGAGATACAACAAAATTTTAGACGGACACACACAGTTTCTTCCGGGCTACGGTCTGACGGAAGCCTGCGGTGCGTGTATGCTTACCGAAGAGGGTTACAAAGAATTTGAAGAAGGCTGTGTCGGTGTTCCGCTTGAAGGAACGCAAGTCTGCATAGTGTCTCCGGGAACAACAGAAGTTCTTAACGAGACCGAAGAAGGAGAACTCTGTATAATAGGGCCTTCACTTATGAGAGGGTATTTCAAAGACGAAAAAGCATCAGCAGATGTTCTCAGAAAACACGATGACGGAAAAATCTGGCTTCACACGGGAGACATAGTAAGATTTGGAAAAGGACGAAACATAATTTTCCGCTCAAGATACAAGCGCCTCGTAAAAGTGAACGGGTTCAATGTTTACCCGACGCTCATAGAAAACACAATAGAGAAATGCCCGCTCGTAAAAGAAGTTTGTGCGGTGGGCGTTCCTTGGAAAACAGATACAAGAATCAAACTTTATGTGACACTTAACGAAGACTCTGACAGAACCGCAAAGTCAGAAAAAATAATGGAGTTTGCCAAGTCAAATCTGAATCACTGGAGCTGTCCGTTTGAAGTTGAGGTTCTCAATGAAATGCCTTTGACGAAAATGAATAAAACAGACTACAGGGTTTTGGAAAAAAGAGGTTAGGTTTTTATTATAATATAAATTCAGCCATAAAAAATTATCCGCGTTTTTCTAAAACGCGATAATCTGTTTTATTCATTTTTGTAACCGGCATCTTATCAATAATACTGACTGCCTTAGGCGTGCTCCAGTGATTTAAATGAGCCTTCGCATAATTCATAATCTCGTCAGCGGACTTTTCCTTATCCGCTCCTTCGGCAAGAGTCACATAAAGTTTAATGCGCCTGTCATCTTTCCACGGAACAGCAACCGCACAAACCTCATTCACATAATCACAATGCGACATTGTATTTTCTATCTGCGTCGGATAGACATTGATACCGTTGATTTTAACCATGCGCTTGTATCTTGACTCAAACACAACCGTATCCTCGTCTCTGACGGTCACAACATCTCCTGTGTGAAGCCAGACATTGCCGTCATCGTGTTTGCGCATAACATCACGCGTTGCCGTTTCGTTCTTGTAGTACCCCGTCATAACGCCCGGGTTTAAAATACAAAGTTCTCCCTCCTCACCATCCGGAACAACATCTGTAGTTCCCGGGCTAACAAGACACATTTTTGTTCCCTTAAGCGGTGAGCCTATGCATCCTTCATAGAACGTCTTAATGTCATCCTTAGTAATTAGACAGCATCCAGCCACCTCCGTAAGACCGTATCCTGACTTAAGAACTGTCCCTCCCTTATCGCTTCCGAATAATTTATTGTATCTCTCTCGAAGGTCCGGGGTTGCAACATCTCCTCCGGCTGCCGCATACATAACAAAAGATAAATCCTTATCTTTCAGGTAAGGGTAAAGCCTCTCAAACATAACGGGGACGCCGCAGAAATAATTCGCCTGCTCTTTAAGAACAAGTTTGGCACACTGCTTCGGATTAAATCTCGGCAGAAGAAGAAGTCTCATACCGCTTGCCAGAGGCAGATGAATAACCACGACGAATCCAAAAGCGTGGAACGCCGGAAGAGCGGAAAGCATGGCAACTCCAACATGCGCAATTCCGCTGACAAATTGAGATATAAGTCCTATTGCCGAATAATTTATTGCATAGTTTGAAAGTTCAACACCTTTTGAGTCTCCGGTTGTTCCGCCGGTATACATAATCATAGCAGCGTCTTCGCCTTTTACCGTGTCTTCGGGAAGTTTACCCCCGTTTTCAAGAAACAGTCTGCCGTTTGAGATTATGTCGCTCCACTCAACAATATTGTCAAGGCGTCTGCATTTCCTGACCGAATAGTTATACACAGTCTTCATAACCGCGCCTTTTGGGCTGTGCGGGAAATATGCTGGTGTCTTACAGCGAATAACCGTAACATCCAGACCGTTACATACCGCTTCGTTTGCTTCAAACGTAAGCACATAGCGGCTTTCTGTGAGTTTTACGGCATACTCAAGTTCAGCTTTTGTCGACAGCGGATGAACCATATTGCAGACTGCACCAATTCTGTTAAGCGCATATATTGCCACAACGCACTGAGGAATATTCGGAAGGAAAATGGTGACGAAGTCACCTTTTTTAATTCCGAGTTTGACCATACCCGCAGCGCATCGGTGGACTTCATCGAGCAGTTCGCCGTATGTCATTATACTGCCGAAAAATAGAACCGCATCCGCTTCTCTTGTTGCATATGATGCTCCGAAAGCAAGCATAGAATACAAAGACCTGCGGTTCTCGTCAGAGTAGTTCAGCACTTCTTTGGAGTTGTTTACGTAGTGCTTATGAGACATACTTATCACATAGATAGTTTCGGTGTCTGTTTTAAAAATAGTTGTGGTCGATTCTATCTCTGAATAATTTCGGTATTTGTCGAATTGGCATGTACTGCATCGAAAAGATTTAGTTCATCTTGAATCTCTGTTGATGCTGGGTATG
>JAUNXW010000152.1 GCA_030539595.1 Methanocorpusculum sp.
GATTTGCGGTTTGTTTTTGTGAGGCGAAGCCGAACTTCTAATAAATTCCTATCAATGCTGAGCGGAGAGATTATCGTAGCGAAGCACCAAGTTAGTTGAAATAAAACTAATCAATAAAAAATTAGTGAAGTACTGTATGAGATTGTTGTACTGTTGGTCATCTGAATTTTGTGGTGAGACACCGTCGCAGTATAATTTCGAAGATCAACAAATCACAATTTCAAATTAATTTAAATATCAGATTCCACTATTGGACAGCCTCTTATATAACTGGTTTGATATCTCTTTGAAACAAAATAATATGGAAATGGTACATCTTACAATAGACATCGGCGGAAAACCCGGAGTAAACTGTCGCGGATTCTGCACATACTGTTATTTCAAGCACGCAAAAGATGTACCGCCTTTTGGATGCAGATATTGTCTGCCGTTTAAAAAAGGATGCGACTACTGCTCCCGCGGAGTAAAAGAACTCTACTCGGGCTTTTACCCGCTCAAAACTGTTGCCGAAAACTTCCTCGCAGACTTACAAAGCGTCACAGAAGACATTACCAAAATTACAGTTTCCGGCGGAGGCGACCCAAGCTGTTATCCTGAGTTCAGAGAACTCTTCGACATTTTAGGCTCGCTTGATGTTCCGCTTCACATAGGATACACGAGCGGAAAAGGATTTGATTCTGAGGAGACCGCAGATTTTCTTATCGAGAAAAATCTTAAAGAGATTTCCTTCACAGTATTTGCAAGCGATGCCGAACTCCGCAGAAAATATATGAACGACCCGACACCTGAAGCCTCGCTTGAAATCATTAGAAGGCTTGCCGGAAAAATTGACGTTTATGCGGCAATAGTTATCCTTCCTGACGTAAACGACGGCGCGGTTCTTGAAAAAACTCTTGACTGGCTGGAAAATATCGGCGTCAAAGGCACAATCCTCATGAGATTTGCCAACCGCACAAATCAGGGACTGATTTTGGACAACGCGCCCATTCTTGAGAATCAGAGAGTTCATACAGCCGAAGAGTTCAGAAAGATTGTTGAAAGTTCGGCTTCCGCGCATCCGAATTTGAGAATCTCGGGAACTCCTCTTTATGACCCAATGTTTAACTCGCCGTTTGCGATAAGAAACGATGATGAGCTTCTTTCAAAACTTCCGAAGGTCACAAAGAAGGCAACTGTAATAACCGGTTCTGTCGCAGCTCCTTATGTTTTGGAAATTCTTGAAAAGTGCGGAGCGCAAAAAGGAACAGTGGTTTCTGTCGACAAAGAAATTGCCTGTCTGATTACAATTGATGACCTGAAAAAATTAGACGCGTCTGTTTTGGCAGAAACTGTAATTATCCCCGGACGTTCTTTTGTTTTTCTGCCGGAAGCGGAAGAGGTTCTTTCAAGAAATGTTATCCGCGGACCAGAGATGCTTACAGCAGACGGGGAGACTTCTATGGGGATGACCGAAACCGGAGTGCTGAGCATGGAAGTCGACGGATTTTCTTCGCTGATTCATTTAATAAACCAGAACGGGAGCTGAGATGGAACTTACAGATATCATAGGGTACGAATTTAAAAATAAGAAGTTCCTTGAAGATGCTCTGACAAGAGTTGCATACGCAAGAGAGAATGGGATTTCATCCGATGAAACTATGGACTATCTTGCGGTTTTGGGAGACGCAGTGATGGATTTAATTGTTATCGGAAAAATTATCGATGACGGAGTTTTTGATAAAGGGGAGATTACTAAAATGAAAATCGATTCGGTGAATATGTCGGTTTTCAGAAGTCTCGCGGAAAAAATAAATCTGCCCGAGTTTGTAAGGTGGGGAAAAGGCGAGATTCGTATGCAGATTTGGATGAGCGGACGGGTTTCGGCAGAATGTTTTGAGGCTCTGATGGGAGCTGTGTATCTTGACGGCGGAGTTGATTCTGCTAAAGCGGTTTTCAATAGGGTTAGTGGGGAAGTTTGACTTTTTTATCACTCACCTTTTCATCTTCTCAAGCATAGCCTTATCCTCAGCAGACACCCTGAAAGACTCCTTAATCTTCTGAATGGATTTATTAAATGTCCAGTCATCAAGACTGCATTTCTTAAAAAACACAAGCGTCTCTTTTGGGAACTTGACATAACAGACGGAAACAGCCCAGGCAATAGCCATCTTTGCATAATATCCATCATGCTTAACAGAATCAAGAAGCAAAAGCACTCTGTCAATATACTCCGCATTAACAAAATGCGCTAAAAGCATCACAGCTCCGAATCGAATAAAAAATTCTCTGTCGTTTTCAATATATTTTTTTGCGAAATCAAAGAAGACCTTCTGATTTTTAGCAGCGGCTTTAAGTCCCATAACTGTGCTGTCACAGACAGACCAGTTATCGATTTTTTGAATAAAATCTTTTAGGGCAGATATAATTTCAGACGGTTCAGCCTTCGCATATCCAATAACAAGCCCCTGAATCATAATCTCTTCAAAAGAATCATCGCAGGCATTTTTCAAATATCCTTTCCAGTCACCTTTTGAAATCTCCTTTGCAAGATTTCTTAAATGAGGAAGTCTCACGCCCAAAACATTTTCCGTTCCGGGTAAAAGCTTAGAGCTGAACTCTCTGTATTTAGGCTCGGATAAATTCTTCAGCTCTTCTTTGATGTATCCGTTTACGTCACTGCCTTGCATCAGAAATACTTTTCCCGAGAGCGAATCCTTTTTCGTAAGCGGCTTTCAGAACTTCGGGTTTGTTTTCGATTTTCTGAATTGTATCCAGGTCATTTTGCAGAAGTTCGTCGGAATATTTACAGTCAATAATACTGCAGAAGGCTTTTGCGGTAAGAACCGAGCCAGTAAACACATCCGCAGTGTTCATACCCGCGATACAGATGAATAATGTTTTTCTGATTTTTGCGTGCTCTTTTGTGATGAACGGTTGTTTGCGGTAGTATTTAGCCATGTAAAACGGCTGGCATCGGTCAAAGAAACATTTGAGAGCTCCGGGTATTCCGTAAGTCATTGTGGGGGTTGCTATAATTACGCCGTCGCATTTTTTGAGCATATTGAGATATTTGTCTGCGCCGTCGTCAATCATGCATTTGTTTTCAAACATGCATCCGTAGCTTTGAACACAGGGACTTACATGAGAGTCACAGACGTTGATTCGCTCAACTGTACATCCAGCGTCTTCTGCTCCGCGTATTGCTTCTTTCAGAAGTTTGTCGGTGTTTCCGCCCAAAACTCCGCTGCCGAAGAGAGCAATTATGTTTTTTGTCATAGTTCAGAATATGTGAGGTCAAGCTATAAAAGTTTAGGGTTTGGGAATTGATAAAATTCTTTTGTAAACGGAAAACAGAAGATGTCCAACTCTGTAATCTGAGATTTATGTTAATTTGAATAATGATTTTGTATGCTCTTCTTGTGTTTGATAAGGATTAAAAAACCGCGAATCTTCTACTGTGTTAATTTTTTTAGACTTGATTTTGTGCTTCGCTACGATAATCTCTCCGCTCAGCGTTGATAGGTATTTATGAGGTTAAGATAGAACCGCAAATCTCACAAGTCTTCGACTTGCTCGGTCTTAGTCGCTTCGCTCCCTCGACTTACGCAAATCTCTCGGCAATCGCATTTTTCTTGCGCTCGGTCGCGCCTTCGGCTCAGCGCAAATCAGAGATTTGCTCGGCTGAGTTTGCTTCGCAAACCGCATCGCCTCAGCCAATTCGCTCCCTCGCTTGAAAAATGCTGCCGAAGCCCTTCGGGATTATCCTAACTTTATTTCTTGTGTTCACAGACAACTAAAAATCATTGGATAAGCCTTCTGGGATTGCGGGGAACTTTAATTCCCTTCGCAAATCATAGATTTGCTCGACTAAGAAACC